>JBEKQP010000033.1:0-26665 GCA_049519595.1 Candidatus Korobacteraceae bacterium
GTCTGTGTCTTCTCGTGTCCTTTGCCGGCGATCAACACGATGTCCCCGGCGTGCGCCTCGGCCATCGCCAACCGGATCGCCTCGCGCCGGTCCGGGCATGTAGCGTAGCGCGTGCCCGTTTCTTGAAGTCCCGGCAAGGCGTCGGCCATGACTGCCTCGGGATCTTCGCTGCGGGGATTATCCGAGGTAAGGACAACGAAGTCGCTGCCCTCACCGACAGCCTTGCCCATCAAGGGACGCTTTGTCCGGTCGCGATCCCCTCCGCAGCCGAAGACTGTGATTACCCGCGCGATGGTTCCATCCTTGCGGTTGACAAACTCGCGCGCCGCGCGCGTCAGATTCTTCAGGGCATCATCGGTGTGCGCGTAATCGACCACCACCGTAAATGGCTGGCCCTCATTCAAGCGTTCAAATCTGCCCGGAACGCGAGCGGCCGACAAGATGCCGTTGGTGATCTGCTCGGTAGTACAGTTCCGGGCAAAGGCGGCAGCACAGGCGGCGATCACGTTGTAGACGTTCACGCGGCCGATCAGAGGCGATGCGATCTCCATTTCACCGGCGGGCGTGACCAATCGGAAGCAGTTACCGGCGGGCGTCATGCGCAGATTGCATGCATGAAAATCGCCGCTGTCGAGCCCGTAGCTGTAGACCAGTCGGCTTCGACCGCGGCAGAACGCAAGCAGTTTGCGCCCGTACTCGTCATCGACGTTCAGGATGGCGCAACGCGGCGGCTCGGTGCCGCAACCTTCGAAGAGAATGCGCTTGGCAGCGAAATAGTTTTCAAAAGTAACGTGATAGTCCAGATGATCGCGAGTCAGGTTGGAAAACACCGCGACATCAAAGGGCACGCCGAAAACACGCTGCTGCTCGAGCGCATGCGAAGAGACTTCCATCACCACTTCTGTTGCCCCAGCCCCAACCGCCTGCGAAAGTATCTGCATCAGTTCCAGCGGCTCGGGCGTGGTGTGCGGCGCTGGAGTCACTTTTCCCGGGAGGTGATACTCGACGGTGCCCACCAGTGCGCTCTTGCGCCGCGCCGCATCCAGAATTGCCTCCAGAATAAAAGCCGTGGTGGTCTTGCCATTCGTCCCCGTGATGCCGGTGCTGTACAGGCGTTCCGCGGGGCGCTTGTAAAAGTTAGCGCTAAGCCGTGCCAGCGCCCGGCGGCCGTGCACAACCTGCGCCCAGGCGAAGTCCGCACGCGGCGGCTCGGCTGAATCCGACACAATCGCAACCGCCCCTTTGGCAATGGCCTGATCGATATATCGGTTTCCGTCGGTCTTTTCGCCGCGCATGGCAATGAAAGCAAATCCCCGGCGGACGCGGCGGGAATCGTAGTCGAGCCCCCTGATTTCGGCGGAACCCTGGAGCAAGAGCACCTCGGCTCCGTCCAGTAGTTGTGAGAAGTCCATTGTCAGAATTATATCCGCTGCCGAATTGTTGGTTGTGAACGTGGTTTTTGCGAATTCGGCTCTACCCTGTTTCCCCAAGTGGGCATATCCCAAATATCAGGGTGTCACGGCGAGCGAGGTCGAGCCGCCTTTGTCACTGGAAACTCTTGGACACCAATAAGGGAATTTCTCAACGCGCAAAACGGACAATGACCGTCGCATGCGGCGCAACATGCGTACCCGCGGGCGGCAACTGCTCGCGGGCGACGCCGGAGCCCATAGCGTTGAGCGCGATCCCCGACTGTTCCGCCAACTCAATCGCTCCGCGCATCGACTTGCCAGTAAAATTCGGCACAACCGGACCGCCTTCCACCTGCACCACGACGCTTCCGGGCGGATGAGCCGGCTCATTTGTCGCCGGTGCGGCCAACGGCGGTGAGCTCTCACCTGCGACAGGAACCAGCGGCAGCGCCAGATTCGCCTTCAAAAGCCTTTCCTGGCCGCTGGTGATCTGCGGTTTCTCTTCGTGCGCGCCTGCTATGGCAGCCTCGGCCAACTCTGGCCCGGCAAAGCCGCCAACGTGGTTCGTAACCCCGTCATTCACATCCGACTGTCGAGCGAGCAGCACTTGCCTTGGATCGTACTTGATCTCCGCATCGTGCGGCACGTTCAGGTAGGCTAACACCTGCTCAGCAACACGCTTGAATACCGGAGCTGAAACCTGTCCGCCCTGGTGCAGCCCCCGAGCCGAGTCCAGAATCACCGCGATTGAAATCGCCGGGGTGTTCACTGGGGCGAAGCCGACAAAGCTGCCAACGTAGTCGGTGGCGGAATACCTGTGAGTGTTCGGATCGACCTTCTGCGCCGTTCCCGTTTTGCCCGCCGCAGTGTAGCCGTTTAATAATGCGCGGCGTGCCGTGCCGAACAATACGACATCTTGCATCAGCCGGCGCATCTGCGCGGCCGTAAGGGACGAGATGACGCGCCGCTGATCTTGTGGACGAAACACTAGCTGCTGAAAACCCTGCGTCGGACTCGTCATGCCGGCGACAATGCGCGGAGGGGTGTAGATGCCATCATTGGCAATCGTCGAAACCATCGAGATAATCTGCAGCGGAGTCACCCCGATTTCCTGCCCGATCGACATCGCGCCAATCGAAGACGCCGACCAATTCTTGACCGGCTTTACCAGCCCCCGCGTCTCGCCCGGCAACTCAATGCCCGTCTGCTGACCGAAGCCGAAGGCGTGAACGTATTTGAGCAGGCGATCAGGACCAAGCCGCAGCCCCATCTTCACCGCGCCCACATCGCTGGACTCCGCATACGCATGCTCGACCGTCACTGTTCCAATGTGATGCGCGTCGCGGATCTTTATGCCGCCGACGACGATAAAACCCGGATCGCAGTTGATGACTTCATCAATCCGCGTCAGGTGCTCTTCCAGCACCGAGGAATACGTAACAGTCTTAAAGACCGAACCCGGTTCATAAACGTCGCTCACTGCGTGATTCTTAAGCGCGGCGGGAGTGATCTTCTTCGAAAGGTTTGGATTAAAGGTGGGCCGGTTCGCAAGCGCCAGAATTTCGCCCGTCCGTGGGTTCTGCACCACGATGGTTGCGGCCTTGGCCTGCGTGTCGGCGATGGCCTGATCGATTTCTTTCTCGACAATGTACTGGATCTTCTCGTCGACGGTGAGTACGACATTGGCGCCCGGATCGGGTTGACGTTCGATGCGCCCGAACCAGCGGCGGCGAGCGTCCTGGGAAATCATCAGTGTCCCTGGATTGCCCCGCAGTTCCTCGTTGAACGCGATCTCAATCCCGGCCAATCCTTCGTCATCCAGACCCACGTAGCCCAGGGCCTGCGCGGCCAGTTCGCGCTTAGGGTAAAACCGTTTCGGCTCTTTTTGGAAACCGATTCCGCGCAGATTCAGGGCGCGAATTCTGTCGGCTGTTTCGGCGTCGATTTTGCGCGCGACCCAGGCGAAATTCTTTTGCGACTTCATCCTTGCCAGGATTTCCCCGGCGTCGCCGTTAAGCACGCGGGCGAGGATAGAAGCGGTGGTCGCCTGATCGGGAATTTCCAAGGGAACGGCGTAAACGGAGTCCACCTGCACCGACATGGCCAACTCCTGGCCATTGCGATCATAGATAATGCCGCGCTGAGGAGAAACGTCGATGCTGCGTTGCCGCTGACGGGCAGCGCGCTGCACATACGCGTCGCGCTGAAACACCTGCAGGTAAACAAGCCTGGCACAGATGGCAAACACCCAGAGGCCAAGCAAAGCGCCAAACAACAACAGCCGCGCTCTGATGTTGTTTCGGGGGACTATCGCCGACAAAGAGTTCACAACCAGCGTACGCCTCCTGAGCCTCCTCGAACTGCAACGCCCGCGGCCCTTGACGTCGGAGCGTGGAGGTCTCTATCGGTAGTCCGGGATTATCAATAAAAACCGTAACCTGCGTAAAAAGCCGTAAGCCAGTCCGCTGGCGACTGTCTGTCTACAACCTGAAAATTGCTCCTGAACACCTGACGGCTCCATCTTCGGAAGGAGCCGTCGTCGTTGTTGCCTGCGCCCTGTTTCAAGCTTCAGGCAATCAATCCGGAAGCGAAATCACCGAAACTCCCGTGGCACGAGCCATCACTGGGCCGCTACCCGGGGCCGAAACATCCATCGCTTGCACCTGCCCGGGCCGCGGCATTTGCAGGCCCATGGCCTTGGCAAGCGCATCGATTCGCTCCGGGTCGCGCAGCGATGCCTCTTCCAGTTTCAGCGCACGGTTGGCTTCGCTCAACATCTCACGCTCCGACCGCAACTTCTCGATCTTGTAACCGTAGTCGATGGCGCGGAAATGCTGCCCCAGGTACACCATCGCCAGCGCAAGCAGCACGATCAGCACCACGGCAAATACCGTCATCTCACGGCGCCTGCGCGGGTCGGCAATCTTCACCAACCGCGAGTTATCGATTGCCTTGCCAAAATAGACCTCTGGCGCACCCGGCATATATCGGCGTAACTGCGGCTGAGCGCCGGTCTCATCCACCACTTGCGGTAATGTTGCTGCCCAAATCGACATTACATAACTCCAGGACGGGCTAACAGGTTCGCTGCTTCGCGGAAAGGCATCGCGGGAGTCTGCAGGTTCACCGTGTATATCCTCCGCGCCTTTTCGACCTTTGCATCCACACGAGCCACGGTCGCAATCAACTGCTCGATGATGATCCCCGTATGCATGTCGCCCCCTCTAAACTCCTGGGGCCGCGCCCAGGATTTTTTTCTTTTGCACAGTTTCCACAGAATTTTCCACAGTATTAATCTTCACCATGAGGAAAATTCTAACTATTACTTCCGCGCTGCCACGCGCAATTTGGCGCTTCGGCTGCGCGGATTCTCCGCCACCTCTTGGTCATCGGCCACAACCGGCTTCCTTGTTACCAGTTCATACAACCCCTCATGAGCACCATCGCGCATGGCGTCTTTCACGATCCGGTCTTCCAGCGAGTGGAAGCTGATGATCACCAGCCGTCCTGCTCTCGCGAGCACCTGCGGCGCACTCTGTGTCAGCGCCTTCAGATCGTCGAGTTCGCGGTTGACATAAATTCGGAGAGCCTGAAAGGTTAGCGTCGCCGGATGAATGCGCTGGAATTTCATTGGCCGGGCCGCGGCCGCCACCACTCGCGCCAACTCAGCTGTTGTGGTAATCGGCCGCGCCCGACAAATGGCTCTGGCGATTCTCCGCGACCTCCTCTCCTCACCGAATTCGTAAATCAGATCGGCCAGCGTTCGCTCGTCGAACTGATTTACCACTTGATAGGCGGTCAACTCGGCTTGCGGGTCCATCCGCATGTCGAGAAATCCTTCCGCCTGAAAACTGAATCCGCGGGCGGCATCTTCAAACTGCATCGAGCTCACTCCCAAGTCGGCCAGCACTCCATCCGCCGTGCCTGGCGAGACGTGTTCGGCCAACCGCGCAAATGAACCATGCAGGAGCGTGATCTTCGGCCAGTCCTGTTTCAGGTCAGCCGCAATTTCGCTCAGCCGCTTGCCGGCTATCTCCAGCGCTTTGGGGTCCTTATCGAAGCCAATCAAATAACCCTGTCGGCCCAGGCGTTTTGCGATTTCGAAACTGTGCCCGCCCAAGCCCACCGTGGCATCGATGTAGGTCCCACCGCGCCGTATAGCTAGGAAGTCGATTGCCGGTTTTAAAAGAACTGGGAGATGGCCAAACCTCGTTGCTTCCGTTCTGCCATCCGCGCCCGTTTGAGCGCCTTCCCTGTCGAACTCCGAGTCGTCCGTCACTAAATTCCCAAGGTAGCCAAAAGCGCTTTGTCTTCCGGAGTGAATGGTCTCTCGGCGCGCTTGCTATAGGCTTCCTTGTTTTGAACTTCGAGATAGCGCTGAGTGCCAACCACCATCACCTCAGCCTTTAATTCGGCGCTATCGCGCAGCAGTGCCGGCAACAGAACACGGCCCTGCGCGTCCATCTCGACCTCTTGTCCGTAATAATTCGTTCGCTCGAGGAAGAGTTCCTTGGCGGGATCGAGGTCGGGCTTTTTTTCCAGCTTGGCCTCGATCTCCTCCCAGACCTGGAGGGGATACAACTTGGCAATCCTTCCGTCCAGGCTGGTGATGTAAAATCGGGCGTCAAACTTCTCGTCGATCTCCCGCTTGAAATTGGCGGGGATTTTGAGTCGACCTTTTTCATCGACGCGAGTTTGTTGGCCGCCACGAAACATAACCAGCGGTCCTCCTCAGGACCGAATCAACAGTTCCTGACCGCCTTCATGGCGAGAAAGGAGACGAAAAAAATGAGATGGCGAACTGGCCGAACTACCGGGTTCCACCTGCCGGCCGCTTCGTAATTGCCATCTATGGTCCATACCACTCCACTCACGACCACTTTAGACCACATCATATGCCTAAACGGTTGGCTGTCAATAGCTTTTTTCAGTTGAACCTCCGGCACTCGCTCTGGCCACGTCAGGCACTAAATGTTGCATTCCTTGGAAGCCCCACCCACAACGTCTTGGGTTTACTTTGTTGGTTCAAATCCACGCAGTACACCGAAAATACTGCTCCGGGTCGTCATTGAGCCGATTTGGTGATGTTTCTCGCGGTTTTTGGCGGTAGTGATGGAGCAGATTCAGAGTCAGGGTATGCGGCACTATCATCGCCGGGCTGAAAGCCCGGCTACCTTACCGGACACACCTTCGTGAATCCGGTCTAGGCGGCAGAGTTCGAGACCCACGCCTCACGTAGCGGATTTGTCATTGTAGAAGGACTCACTAAGCGCGATCTGCAATCGGCGTGCGCCTTGGAGTAACAAGCAGGGTCAATAGGCCGTATAGGGCGCAAAGGAATCAGTCGCGCGGCAAGACTGACATTCCTAGCCAGAGACCGATGGATCCGCGATTGCCGGGCGCGTCGCGAGAAGGCGGCCTGGAAAGTTCCCCCGAAACTCTAGCCAGACCGCCTCGCTGAAACCAGCACGCTGGTTTACGTGCTGGTCAACTTGCGCGCGTCATCATGCAACTCCGCGCGATCGCAAGTATCCGGAATATCCCCGATCAGACTCGGAAATGTGGTGCGTCAACCAGCTTCGCAGAAATTCCATCAGGGGCAAGCCTAGCAAAACCGTGCCAGCCTGGTACTTCTGTTCGAAGTCGGCGACTTGGGCCGCCAGCTCCTGGTGTTGTCTCCGGTGCTCAGTCAGCATGGGATAGCGATGCTGTTGCATGATGCGTTCTTCGGACTCGAAGTGCGTTGCCGCATAACGAACCAGTTCTTGCAGGACCGGCCCCAGCACAATGCTGCTCTTTCCTGCTTTCATCGCGTCATGAAGCTGGTTCAGCAGATCGAACAAATGGCGATGCTGCTCGTCGAATGCTCGAATGCTGACTGAGTAGGAATCGTCCCAATTCAACAGTGCCATCAAGGCCTCCGGGTCGGGTCTTGAAAGTCTTATCGGCAGTGAGGGACAGAACTCCAGCCCCGCGCAAGGCCAAAGATCCGGCGATCGCTCGATTGCCTTTACGATTGCGTTGCCTTGCCTCAGCATGGGAACATGCTCTGCTGACAGTTCCCTGATTCATCAAAACGCGGGCTAGCAAGGTGTGCACCTGGGGGCGACAAATGGCAGGATGCGCTCTCGACTCGAAAGCGACTAGTGTGGTTCAGAATGGGTAGATCCCGGAGCTTGGTTTCCCGGGATATGCATTGGCGAAATTGGTCTATAGACACGGGCTATCGGAGGTAATGAATTGGGACGGGGTAAGCTCGTCGCCATCGACAACAAGTGGTGGGTGCTGCTGGCGGTCGGTGTCGGCAGCATGTTGGGAGGCATCGACCTCAGCGTTGTCAACATCGCCCTGCCGGTGATTCGTCGCGAATTTGCTTGCAACGTGGCGACGATTGAATGGGCGGTCACCATTTATCTGCTGATCGTATGCGGATCCTTGTTGTCCTTTGGCCGTTTGGGCGATCTGCGTGGGCAGAAGCGCTTATACATCGTCGGCTTTGTCGTCTTCGTGCTGGGCTCAGCGGCCTGCGGCGCTGCGTGGAACGCGACGGCGCTGATTGTGGCACGCGGCTTCCAGGCACTGGGAGCTTCCATGCTCTTCGCCAGTGCTCCGGCGCTTATAACGGGCAACTTCCCGGGGTCGCAGCGCGGCCAGGCGCTAGGCCTGCAACTCATCATGGTTTACCTCGGACAGATGACCGGCCCGGTGCTGGGGGGCTGGATGACGGATCACTTCAGTTGGCGGTCCGTCTTCTTCATCAATCTCCCGGTAGGCGTACTGGCGCTGTGGTTGAGCGCGAGATTTATCCCGCGAGATGAGCCGAAAGAACAGACCGAAACGTTCGATTTTGCAGGGGGTGGC
Source organism: Candidatus Korobacteraceae bacterium (assembly GCA_049519595.1). GTDB lineage: Bacteria > Acidobacteriota > Terriglobia > Terriglobales > Acidobacteriaceae > CAWBRT01. Next base: position 8,274 of record JBEKQP010000033.1, read on the forward strand.
CTTTTCATGGCCAGCTTCACGGTGCTGCTGCTCGGACTGAACCAGGGATACGATCGCGGCTGGACTTCGCCTTCGATTCAAGGCTTGCTGGCCGGAGCGGTATTGCTGCTGATCGTGTTCGTGCTTCGCGAACACCGCACGCCTCATCCGCTGCTTGACTTAAGCCTGTTTCACGAACCGCAGTTTGCGATGAGCGTGGCCAGTGCGGTGTTGAATTACGTCTCTTTTTATACGATCACGTTCCTCATGCCGTTTTACCTCATTCAGGGGCGAGGATTGACCCCCAGCCACGCGGGACTGCTGATCACAATTCAACCCGCGGTGATGAGCGTCTCCGCTCCCATCAGCGGCACGCTTTCCGATCGTCTCGGCACGCGTTGGCTTGCGATGGCGGGCATGGCTATCATGGGCATCGGGCTGTTCCTGCTCTCGCGCCTGCAACCCGACTCCCCCCTGGCGTTCGTCGGCTTCGGAGTGGGCGTGTGTGGACTAGGCCAGGGAATTTTCATTACCCCCAACAACAGCGCGATGATGGGTTCCGCGCCGCCGCACCGCCAAGGGATTGCCGGCGGCGTCCTGGGAACAGCGCGCTATGTGGGAATGATTCTGGGCGTGGGCATAGCAGGGGCGATCTTCACCACTTTTCTAGCCCGGCATACTACTGCGGCACTATTCGAAGGAATTCGCGCCAGTTTTCTTATGGCCTCGATTTCAGGATTCCTGGGCTGCCTGACTTCGGCCGTGCGCAAGGAGCCGACGATTGCGGCTGGCGCGCAAATCGCTTCCCTTCCTGCGGCGGGCGATTCACGCTGAATGCTATCCACAGCAAACACGAGAGACGGCTGCATCGGGAAGCAGTGAGGCCCGCCGAAGTCACGGAAGAGATCTTTGGCGAACCGGTCATCCGTTCCGTTGCAACAGCGGACGAAGCTCGCGAATGTCTCTCAGGCTCTCGATGGTGAGCACTCGATCGATGAGACTCGCGCAGGTGGCGGCACCGAGGACCGGCGTGATGAGGTCGTGGGCCTTGGCGACAACCTCTTCGCGCGTCATAGGGTTCTGAACGGTGCCGCGCACAGCCGTTACACGCTCGCTGAACCTGGTGCCGTCATTGAGTGTAATCTCGACCAACGCTTCCCGCCGCGGAAGATTACGCTCCATCTCCTCATCGGGGATGAGTTGTACCTTGGCGCGTTCGCGGAGGACGGCCGCGTCGTTCACGCGCGCCAGATCGTGTGCCGCGCGGAAAGAAACCGTCTTATCGATCAACATGATGGCAACCAGGTGTTGAACGTTGATATCCGGTATCTCGCGGTTGTTGACCGTTTTTGCCGCGCTGGTGCCGAGGCGCACGACGACCGCACGTACCTGGCTTGCCTCGAAGGGATGGCGCTTTTGCATGATCTCGATTGCATCCAGCACCGCCTGAATAGGCGAACCCACGGTCCACTTCTTAATGTTGGTGCGCGTGATTTCGTAGCGCTCGCCGAGTTTGTCGACAAGCCCATCGGGACCGCCTTTAGAGTCCTCGGCCAGCAGAAAGTTGTCGGCTCCGGTAAAGATGTCATCGACGCCGGTGCCGCCCAGCTGAATGATCAAGGCCGCGCTGACGCCATTGCGCGCGGAAAATCCTGCGAATACAAGTGACTTCTGGATGTGGTCGCTATCGCGCTGCCAAGCCAGGGTTCCCGACGCTTGCTGCGCGGCATAGTCGAGCACCCAGCGCATCTGCCTTGCGTTCAGCCCCGCGGCACAGCCGGCGGCGGCGGAAGCACCGAAGGTGTTGGCGATGCTGTGTGTACTGCGGTGAGTCTGTTTTTCCCAGGGAACTCCACCGAGGTTCATCGTGACCCGTGTCCCAACATCCCAGCCGAGCGTCACGGCGCGCAGGAAGTGCGTGCCGCTGGTGCCAAACTGTTCGCCTGTCGCCAGAGCAGCGGGCACAATGCCACAGCCGGGATGGCAATGAGCGGCGGCATGCGAATCATCGGTCTCGTCGGAGTGAGCGAGCATGCCATTGGCCATTGCCGCCTCCAGTGGACCGCAAACAACGTCGGAGGCAACGACGGTAGCCACCGTCCCCGCGGCTTGTGAGCGCGCGAACTTGAGCGCGACCTGCCCGGGCGGCAATTCCGCGCCGGAGATCATCGCGGCAAAGGTGTCAAGAATGTGCTGCTTCGCCTTCTCCACCACCTCGCCGGGCAAAGCGCGACCATGGGCCTCGCCCATGTAGGCGCTGAGCTTGTCCATGGCGTTGCTTCCTGGTACGTTAGCGGCGACCGGGGCAGCCGGAGTAAGCTGTTGCGCAGCACCGGCCATGACCGGAGAAATCGCTGTTGCTGCGATTACGCAGCCGGCCTGCTGTAACAGACGGCGCCGGGTCACGACTGATTCGCCGAGTCCGCTTGCCGTCTTTTCCACTTCGGGATGCGATCTGCCCGTTTGGTTCATGACTGGTTCCTTGCTGTGCTGGAGTGTGTGTCTGGCCCTGGTGTGGCGCCCCAGAAAATACGTACAACTAAATACACCCCGTGAGTGTCATCCCGGGCGAAGCGAAGGATCTCTGCATTACGAATCAAATACATGGATTCCTCACTCGCTACGCTCACTCAGAATGACACTTCGAAATGGATCAAAGGACTATTACGCGAACTTCCGCGACGTCACACCTAGACGCTCCTTGCAATCGTGTAGCCTTTGATTGCGTTTTCGTTGTACTCGATGCCAAATCCAGGAGCGGTACGTGGTGCCACGTAACCGTCTTTAGGTTGAAGCGCGTTGGCGATGATGTCGTCGAAAACTTTTACCCCCGATTCGCGCACGAAGTATTCGACGAAAATTCCGTTTGGAATTGTCGCGACCAACTGGGTGTGCAGATCCCAGTGGTAATGCGGTGCGATCGGCACGTCAAAAGCGGCGGCCATATGCGCGACCTTCAGCCATTCGGTAACGCCGCCCACCACGGCCGCGTCAGGTTGCAGGATGTCAGCAGCCTTGCGCTCGAGTAGTTCCGCAAAACCCCAGCGCGTGGCTTCCAGTTCGCCGGTCGCCACTGGCCAGTCGATTGCCTCGGCGATCCGCGCCATAGCGGCGATGCTGTCCGGACGCACCGGCTCTTCGATCCAATACGGCCTGGATTCTTCCAGCCGGCGGAGCGCCGCGATTGCCGTGTTCGAGTCAGGCCAGCCGCCATTAGCATCCAGCAGAATGTCAACGTCGTCGCCCAGGGCCTGACGGATGGCCTTCAGTCGTGCCGCGTCTTCGCGCGCCGGCAGCGCTCCCACCTTCAGCTTCACCGCCGAGAATCCCTTCTCGATGTAGCTGGCCATTTCGCGAATCAACCGCTCGACGCTGTCTCCCGGGCGATAGTATCCGCCGGTAACGTAGCAGCGAAGCCGCTGCGAATAAATGCCCAGCAACTGCATGATCGGCATCTTGGCGGCTTTGCCGCGCAGATCCCACAGCGCAATGTCGATGGCGCTGATCGTCCGCAGGCCCGCGCCGCGCCGTCCCGACTGGATCGACTGGCGGAACATCTCCGTCCAAAGATGCTCGGTGTCAAACATGCTGGAACCCACGAGCATGGGACGGTAGATGGCATTGATCAGCTCGACCATTGCCTTACTGCCGTCATAAGCCAGGGCAAAGCCCACGCCTTCCAGGCCGTCGGCGCGAATTTTCACGATGAGATGATCGCGATGGGTGTGGGTGCGAACGGCGTCGGAAACGGGCGCCTTCAGCGGAATGGAAATAGCAATGGCCTCAACTTGTTCAATCTTCATAGCTATGTCTCCTGAAGCTTGTTTTAAAGATCTTGAAGACCCCCGGGCTTGAAACCCCGCATTTTCGTTGGCGCAGGACGGCATGGCTAAGGCTGCTGAAAACTGTTCTCCGAGGTGTCATCCTGAGCGAAGTGAAGGATCTGCTGTTCGCGCGTACGGTAAATAAAACAGATCCTTCGGTCACGCAAAACCGGCACGACCTCAGGATGACACTCCTAGGAGTTTTTCCGCAGCCCCTAAAGCCATACCCCTTCACGGACACACTCCTGAATGCCCAATGGAAAGCCATGTTCCGAACCAACACAGGTTATAGCTTTGCCGCCTGCTCGCAAAGCAGATTCCAGACGGTCTTTACATCGTCCATTGAGGTGCCAAGGTTGCCGATGGCGATGCGCAAAACGAACTTGCCATTCAGAACCGTGTTGGAAAGGAACACCTTCCCGCTGGCGTTAACGGCGTCCATGATCTCCTTGTTCTGCTCATCGGAGCCTTTGTAGCGGAAGCAGACGACCGAAAATGGCACCGGGGCTACTCGTTCGAAGCGCGCGTCGGCATCGACCCAAGCGGCAAATTCCTGGGCCATCGCAATGTGCGCGCGGAGGATGCGCTCGATCCCTTCGCGTCCGAAGTAACGCATGACAAACCACAACTTGAGCGAGCGGAATCGGTGGCCGAGAGGCACGCCGTAATCCATGAGGTGAATGGCGCGCGGATCGCCGGAGGCCCGCAGATACTCGGGCACGAGCGAAAAGGCCTGCCGCAAAATATCGGGTCGGCGGGTGTAGAAAACGCTGGTATCGATCGGGGTGAGCATCCACTTGTGCGGGTTCATGACCAGCGAGTGCGCCCGCTCGGCTCCGCGCAGAATGTATTTGTACTCGGGAAGAATGGCGGCGCTGCCGGCGTAGGCGGCGTCAATGTGCAGCCAGAGCCCGTGTTTCTCGCAGATTTCGACGATCTCAGCCACCGGGTCGATACTAGTCGAGGAGGTAGTCCCGACAGTGGCGACGACGCACATTGGCCGCTTGCCGGCCTTTAAGTCTTCCTCTATCAAGCGGGCGAGCACGTCGGGCCGCATGCGGAATTCGGCGTCGACTGGAACCTTGCGCACATTGTTCTGGCCGATGCCAATGGCAATCGCTCCCTTTTCAATCGATGAGTGCGACTGTTCCGAGGTGTAAACCATCATGTTGGGAGTGGAGCCCTCGACGCGGGCCTCAGGGTACTTGAGTTCTCGCGCGGCCACCAGCGCGTGCATGCTGGTGGTAGAGGCGGTGTCGTAGATAATGCCGAAGAACTCGGGCGGCAGGCCGATCCATTCGCGCAACCATCCGAGGGTCACGTGCTCGAGCTCGGCGACCGCGGGAGAGGTCTTCCAGTGCAGGCCGTTGGTGTTCAGGGCGGCACTCAGCATGTCGGCGAGGATGGCCGGAGTCGAGCCAGTGGTGCCGAAGTAGGCAAAGAAGCCCGGATGATTCCAGTGCGTCACCGCCGGCATGACCTGCTGCTCGAAGTCGCGCAACATAGCCGAATAAGGCTCGCCCTGCTGCGGGGCGTGCGCCGGCAACGCATCAATCAGATCGCCGGGCTTGATGGAGGGCAGCACCGGATAACGGCGCGTTTCGCGCAGAAAACCGGCAATCCAGTCCACAGTCTGGTGAGCGGACTTGGCAAAATCTTCGACATATGCGTTCCAGTTTTCGGCGGAAGTGATGTCATTGGCTGGTTCGGAATCCGCTGTCGGCTTGGATGTCTGCATCATAATGGCTTCATTCCTTTATGCTGCCGAGTGCAAGAGGCACCCGTCAGAAATGCCTGCGATAAGCGCCGCGTGAGAGAGAAGCTAATTGTACCCCGCCCCAAAAGCACGCAACGACGGCGCGCGTTGGGGCCCCGCCGAAAGCACGCCCGGCTTGCCTTTGATGCCGCCATAAGAATACAAGTGAGGTGCCGGGTTTCGTTGGCATCCACGGCGGGCAAGATTCGTGAACGGGTAAAGTATTTAGAGTATGCATGTCGCGAGTGACGGCTTTAAACCGCAAGGTTTTGCGGCCCCCACCGCCAACAGGCGCAACTCTGGCGCGTGTCGGGGGCTCCGCCACGGCTTGGCGCCAGGGTCTCACCGGGTGATGACGAACCGCCCACACCGGTATTATTGCCGCTCCGCCGCGGGTCGTATCATCACATTCTTTTTAGTGCTCTTTACTATTTTTCCCATTTGCCGGGCACAGGCTGCATCCAGTCCCGACCAGCCTCTCGCGCCTGACACAGGAAGCGCAGCTTTGAAACTGGAACTACTCAGGCTCCGCACCACCGCCCGCATGCTGCACACCACGGCGCATCCCGACGACGAGGACGGAGGCATGCTTGTGCTGGAATCTCGCGGGCGCGGCGTAACCACGGAGTTGCTCACACTGACGCGGGGCGAGGGCGGACAGAACCGCCTCGGCAGCAACCTGTTCGACGAACTGGGTGCGCTTCGCACTCTCGAACTATTGGCCTCGGACCGCTACTACGGGGTACAGCAGCGCTTTACGCGCGCGGTGGATTTCGGCTTTTCCAAGACCGCCGAAGAGACCTTTGAAAAATGGGGAGGTCGCCAAGGCCCGGTTCTGGCCGACATCGTAAGACAGATCCGCAGCTTTCGACCGGATGTGATCGCCTCGCGTTTTCAGGGCAGCGCTCGCGATGGCCACGGCCATCACCAAGCGGCGGCGATTCTCACCCGCGAGGCATTCCGCGCCGCAGCCGATCCCAAGATGTTTCCCGAACAGATTCGTGCCGGCCTGGCGCCGTGGCAGGCGAAAAAACTCTACGTTGGCAACATCGACGCCAAGGAAGGCTACACACTCGCACTCGACACCAGTACCATCGATCCGGCGCTGGGCATGAGTTATCAGCAATTCGCCATGCAGGGACTGCGGCATCAGCTCTCGCAGGGAGCGGCGGACTTCACGATGAGAACGGACTTGCACAATTACAGGCTGGTGGATTCCGCACTCTCTGCGCCTGGCGCTGTCGGCGCTCACGAGCAGGATTTTTTTGAGGGGATCGATACTTCCCTGCCCGGCCTGGCGGCGCGCCTGGGTGGCGAAGAAGCGAAGCTGCCAAAACTGAAGCAGCAGCTCGCTGACATAGCCGCGTACGTCGCCGAAGCGGATAAAATGTCCGATCGCGGCCCGGAGATGATTCTTCCCCCGCTGATCGAGGGCTACAAGTTGCTTCGAGCGGCGACGGCGCACGTGCAGGCCACCGAACTCAACTCGGTGGCTAAGCAGGATGTCCTGGTGAATCTTGCGACCAAGGCGGAGCAGTTCGAGCGTGCGATCAAGCTGGCGGGCGGTGTCGACGTTAGGGCTTTGCTCGACGAGAATGCGGCAAGCCCGAATCCCGGGGGCACGGTTGTTCCTGGTGGGTCATTCTCTTTTTCGGTGCGCGTGGATATTCCGCCCGCATCTTCGATCGCGGTTGCCGATATCGAACCGGTACTGCCCGCCGGATGGAGTTACAGGCGGCATCAGCCGACAGCTCCGAATACGGCAAGATTCACGGTAACGATTCCGCTCGGTGCGCAGTACACGCGGCCGTACTATCATCGCGATTCTTCCGAGCAGCCCCTGTACACGATTGACGAGCCGGATTTGGCAGGGCTGCCGCTTACTCCTCCGCCGGTGCAAGTTAAGGTCACTTGCAGGTTCCCGCAAGGATCAGTCGAGATTACGCAATTGGTGGAAGCCGAAGTCCGCGTGGGAGGTACGATTCGCCAACGCCCGCTTGTGGTAGTGCCGGCGGCTTCGGTCATGATCGAGCCGGCGGCGCAGGTTATACCGCAGTCACGGCGTGAGCCGGTTGAGTTTGCCGTGAGCGTGCGCAGCAACCTCGCGCAGTTGCCGGGCGCGGTGCTGGGGGTTCACGCACCCGAGGGAATGAAGGTGGAGCCGGCAAACCAAGCGGTGAACCTCTCCGGCAGGAATTCGGATCACACCTATCACTTCCGTCTGATCAAGCGGGAGGCGAAGCCGGGACAATACCGCCTGCATGCAACACTTTCCTTCAAGGGCGAGCACTACGATCAAGCATTCTCGGTTGTCACACGCGAGGACCTCGGCGCTATTTATTACTACCAACCTGCGGCCGAAGACATTAGCCTGGTCGACGTCAATATCCCGTCAAAGCTGGCGGTCGGATACATCATGGGCGCCGGCGACGACATCCCGAACGTGCTGAAGCAGGTCGGGATCAACGTGAAAATGATTACAGCGGACGAGCTTGCGCGCGGCGATCTCAGCCGCTATGGAACCATCGTCACCGGCATTCGCGCCTATGACGTGCGAGAAGACGTTCGCCTGTACAACAATCGGCTGCTGGAGTTCGTGCACAGCGGTGGCACGCTGATTGTGCAATACAACACGGGATTAAACGATTTCAACAAAGGCCGCTACACACCATATCCGGCGGAGCTTGGTCGTGAGCGCGTCACAGAAGAGCAATCACCGGTGCAGGTCCTCAATCCCGACGACAAAATCTTTCATCTGCCGAACGTAATTACCGCGGACGATTTCGACGGCTGGATCCAGGAGCGCGGACTTTACTTCATGCACTCGTGGGATGACCATTGCGAGCCATTGCTGGCCATGAACGACCGTGGAGAACCGCCGCGAAAGGGCGGGCTGCTGCGCTGCTCTTACGGACACGGAACCTACATTTACACGGGACTGTCGTTCTTTCGGCAACTGCCCGGAGGGGTGCCCGGAGCGGTGCGGCTTTTTGTGAACCTGGTGGGTGCGGGGCACGGCGAATGAATCCGGCGGACTCGGCTCCGCAGCAAAGTCTGCACTCAACGGGGCTGCAACGCGAACTCGGACTGGCGAGCGCAACCGCGCTGAACATGATCGACATGATCGGCGTGGGTCCGTTCATCACGATCCCTCTCATTCTCGGCGCGATGGGCGGCCCGCAGGCAATGCTCGGGTGGATTCTGGGCGCCATATTTGCTCTGTGCGATGGCTTGGTGTGGGCGGAACTGGGCGCCGCAATGCCCGGCTCCGGCGGTTCTTATCGCTACCTGCGTGAAATCTATGGGCCACAGCGCCTCGGGCGCATGTTGTCTTTTCTTTATATCTGGCAACTTTCCTTCAGCGCGCCACTTTCCATCGCCTCCGGATGCGTTGGCTTGGCGCAGTACGCAGCGTTTCTGTGGCCGGCGTTGGCGCAGGTTTGGATGGCGCGGGAGATGGCGCTTCCCCTGCCGCTGATTGGACAGGTGCGCGTCGCGCTGACGGCGGGACCGGGCACGGTGGTTGCTATCGTCTGTTGCGTCGCGGCGGTCGGGCTACTGTATCGTCCCATCAGGGCCGTTGGACAACTCTCCAAAATGCTCGGGGCGTTGGTTGCGGGAACGGTGGCATGGGTGATCTTTACCGGGGCCACACATTTCAACGCTGCACGCGCCTTCGACTTTCCCGCCGGCGCGTTTCATCCCGACGCTTCGTTCTTCACCGGGCTGGGTGCGGCCATGCTGGTGGCCACCTATGACTATTGGGGCTACTACAACGTGTGTTTTCTGGGAGACGAGGTCCGAGAACCCAGCCGAACGATTCCTCGCGCGCTCTTGCTCTCGATCGCTGGGGTGGCAGTCATCTACCTGGTGATGAACATCAGCGTGCTTGGGGTCGTCCCGTGGCGCGAGTTGGCGGCGCCATCCGCCAGGCCATACGTGATTTCCGTGCTGATGCAGCGCGTCTATGGGGCGGACTCGCCGGCGGCCACGGTTGCGACGTGCCTGATCATGCTGACTGCTTTTGCCTCAGTGTTCTCGCTGCTGCTAGGTTACTCGCGCGTGCCCTACGCGGCGGCACTCGACGGCAACTACTTTCGGGGTTTTGCGCATGTGGACAAGAAGCGGCGATTTCCTGACGTGTCGTTGCTGGCGCTTGGCGGGGCCGCTTGCCTGGCGTGCTTCCTGCGCCTGGCGGATTTGATCGCCGCGTTGGTCGCGATTCGCATTATGCTGCAGTTCCTGGTACAAGCCGTGGGATTGCTGTTGCTCCGCGCCACGCGGCCTGACTTTCCCCGCCCTTTCAGAATGTGGCTCTATCCCGTACCCGCGCTGCTGGCGGTTGCCGGGTTCATATTCGTGCTGATTTCGCGCAAGGACTTCCTGAAAGAAGTCCGTTACGGTACCTTGTTACTGTTGGTTGGGCTGGCGATTTACCTATGGCGCGCGGCACGTTTGCGGCAGTGGCCATTTTCAACCGGCAAGCAGCAATGACGCATATTGCTAATAGGTTTCGGCCTTAGCCAGCCGCGATGCCATTTGCCGTATGCGGGAGTGCCAACGACGGCCGTGAGCCGGACAAACTGAACTGGAGGATTTCGATGCTAAACAAATTCGTTGTTGTGGCGATGGGATTGGCATTGTTCGCGACCGTGGCTATGGCGCAGCAGAATGCGCCTGCAACTGCTGCTTCCGCACCCCCAACCGTTGCCGCAGTTCTGGACCGGCAGCTTTCGATGTTGGAAAAGGAATTGGTTCCCATGGGGACCGATATGCCGGAGAGCAAGTTCAATTTTGTACCGAGCGGCGGCGATTTCAAGGGGGTTCGCGGATTTGGCGACCAACTGAAGCACGTGGCAACGGCGAACTACCGGCTCGGCGGCGCCATTCTAAAGGAGAAGCCACCCATGCCCGCGGATATGGCGAGTCTGAAATCGAAGGACGAGATCATGAAGTTCGTCCAGGACTCCTTCGCCTACGCGCACAAGGCTTTCGCCACGATCACTGACAAAAATCTTGTCGAGGAGGTTCCCGCTCTTTCCGGCAACGGGACAACCACAAGGCTTTGGCTGGCGACTTTCTTGCTTGGGCATGATCGCGACCACTACGGACAGTTGGTGGTCTATCTGCGGATGAATGGCATTATTCCTCCGGCCAGCCGGCACTAGAGCGGTTTTCAAGAGGATGCCATGGCGACCGTGGTGAGCGGGTCTACCCGTTGTTCTTCGGCAGCAGGAGCAAAACAAAAAGTGGCTCGACTTCGCTCGCCATGACAGTACTACCGTGAAACGCTGTGGATGAGTTTCGTAAGAGATATACCCTGTGAGGCAGGCGGGCGGTGGGTATGGGTGGATTACTCCAGGAGAGTGTCGGGCTATGAGCGACGTTTTTCGGCAGGATCTGTTCGCCGGCAAAGCTGCCGTCATTACCGGCGGAAGCGGCAGTATCAATTTCGTCATTGCCAGAAAGTTTGCGCAATACGGGGCAAAGGTGGGCCTGATTGGCCGCAGGCAGGAGCGACTGGACGCGGCTGCTGCTGAGATAAGAAAGAACGGTACCACCGCCATGGGGGCAGCCGCGGATGTGCGCGACTATGAAGCTCTCGATGCGGCCTTCAAGAAGATCGCCGGCGAACTGGGGCAGTTCGACATTTTGGTCTGCGGCGCGGCGGGTAATTTCCCGGCGGCGGCCGCGAAAATGTCGGCCCACGGCTTCAAGTCGGTGATCGACATCGACCTGCTCGGCACGTTCAACTCCGCACGGGCGGCATTCGAACATTTGCGAAAGCCCGGAGCGGCGGTAATCAACATCTCCGCCCCACAGGCCAGCGTGCCGATGGCCTACCAGTCGCATGTTTGTGCCGGCAAGGCGGGGGTGGACATGATCACCCGCACGCTCGCCATCGAGTGGGGACCACTCGGGATTCGGGTGAACTCGGTGACGCCGGGACCTATTGCGGACACCGAAGGAATGAAACGCCTCACACCCTCCGCAGAAACGGCTGCCGCGCTGGCTCGCGCGATGCCGCTGCAGCGCTACGGAGAAAAAGAAGAGATCGCCGAGTTGTGTCTGTTTCTGGCGAGCGACGCGGCAAAATACATAACCGGGGCGGTCGTGCCCTGCGATGGCGGCAGCTGTCTGGTTGGCTCGGGTGCCTGGATGCAGGCGCTGGCCAGCGCCGGACGGTAGGGCGAATGCCCAAGTGCATCACGCAGAAGGGCATTTATTCGCTTTGCATACATCGAAGTTTTTGAGGTGTCATCCTGAGCGAAGCGAAGGATCTATGTATTTACGCGGCACAAAATACATGGATTCTTCGCCTTCGCCTGCATAGCTTCTTGCTTGTCGGACGCAACGTCGGGTACGCAGCTTAGCTGCTCCGGCCACAGGCGCTCGGCGCTTCGGCTCAGAATGACACCCGAAGCTTAAGTTGCTCTGCTAACGATGCATTGCACTAACTCTATTTCAACCGCTTGAATCTCGGGTTCTTCTGGTATTCCCGTCCAACCTTGGCGCACGGCACCAGCCGGCCGCCCTCGAAGTAGGCCACAATGTCTGAGGTGAACGGCGTTGATCCGCTGAAAAAGAACTCCCCAACTCCGTAAGTATTCACCGGCGCGCCGGCGGCCTCGAACTCGCGAATCCGCTCAGCCGTAAAGCCGCCGCTGGCGGCGATGCGCACGTCTTGCCCGCCGGCTTCGTCGAGCGCCCGGCGAACCTCTCGAACCAACTCGATGTTCACTCCCGGCTGGTCAATTGCGATGCGACGCAAGCCTTCGTCGACCACATCCTGAGCGGTATCGAGCCGGACGCCGGACAGCTTGAGGCCGCGTTGCTGAAAGGCACGGAAGACCTCGACGGAGGTTCGAGCCGAATCGTTTTCGAAGTCGACCAGAGCCCAGATCGGTTCCTGGGGAAGCGCATCGGCAAGCGCCAGAGCCGCCTTGACGGTGTTGCCCTTGAAGGCGGCGATCAAGGCGTGGGGCATGGTTCCGAGCGCGCGTGCTTCAAAAGCCTTGGCCTCGGCTGCTGTAGAGGCTCCGGCCGCTCCCCCCACTTTAGCGGCATAACCGTCGTACTCCTGGGCTTCCGGGATATCGAAGCGAGCCGGAAAGAACAGTATGCGCTTCCCATTGGCCGCTTCCACAGCAGCCCGCACATTGGTGGCGATTCGTGTCATGCGCGATAGCAGGCCGAGGTACACGGTTTCCAGCTCGAACAGTTCCAAGACGGGCCCTACAATGTGCAGCACACTTTCCCTAGGGGCAATCAGGCTGCCGTCCTCAAGTCCGTAGACCTCGACTTGAGAGCTGGTCTGGCCCAATAGCTGCACGATGTGGCGGACGCCGCAAAGAAGAGCCTCCGAGCGCTGAAAAACCTGGTAGACCACCCGGGCACCATTGTTCGCCTTCTCACAAGCAATTCGCGAGTTGATGAAGTACTGGTCGGTGTAGGGAGAAACCTCGTCAGCCCTGATCATGAGCCTCCACGTGAAGCGGCGCTGGGCCCGGCAATGCCCTCCCCGTATCGCGCTGCACACATTCTGGTGCATAAGCAGTTTACGACGAGTTGCCCCGGGGGAGCCGCTGCCATTTTTTAAGAATTACCCGGCAAAGCTTTGATTCTATGCAATTGCGGGCAAACATTACAGCATGTCACATGCATCTACTTACCCCTAACCAGAAAGTTCCTCACGATCTGGTGGGAGAGCTACGCAGATGGCCAATAAAGTGGCGTTTCGCTCAGTATTAATTTTTGGCGGGGCCGGCTTTATCGGCTCGAACTGGGTACGCCGGCTGCTTCAAACCACGGAAGCCAAAATTCACGTTTTCGATAGCCTCGCTCGCCCGGGTTCACGTTACAACCTTGAGCGGCTGCAGAAGCTGGCTGGGCGGTCGGGACGTCTCCAGTTCACGCTAGGCGACGTTCGGGACCAAGCCAAAGTTGAGCGCGCGGTCAAGCACGCTACGGAAATCTATAACTTTGCGGCGCAGGTTGCGGTCACCACCTCCATCGCCGACCCAAGGCTCGACTTCGAAGTCAATGTCGGCGGAACCATTAACATCCTCGAAGCCGCCCGCTCTTCCAGCAATAGTCCTTCCCTGCTGTTTACTTCCACAAACAAGGTCTACGGCGGCTTTTCCAACGGGTTGGCCCGAGTGGAGGGAAAACGCTACGTGGCTCCGGAGAGCGCGGTCGGGACTTCCGAGTCTCAGCCTTTAGATTTTCACTCGCCCTACGGTTGCTCCAAGGGCGCAGCCGACCAGTATGTTCACGATTATGCCCGCATATACGGATTGCGTACGGTGGTGTTTCGCATGTCCTGCATTGCCGGGCCGGGGCAGTTCGGCACCGAAGACCAGGGATGGGTCGCGCATTTTTTGCATTCGGCGCTGCTGAGGACTCCGCTGGTCATTTACGGAAGCGGCCTGCAGGTGCGGGATGTGCTGCACGTGGAAGATCTTCTGGACGCATTCGAAGCCGTTCACAAATGTTCGGCAGTCACTCGCGGGCAGGTCTACAACATCGGCGGCGGACCCCGGAATACCACCTCGCTGTTGGAGCTGGTGGATGCGATCGCGGAACTCACCGGCATACGTCTGCGCTACGAACTTGAGACCGAACGCTCGGGCGATCAACTCGTTTATGTCACCGACCACTCCAAATTTACGCGGGACACGGGCTGGACACCCCGCGTCGGAATTCCGGAGATCCTGGAGAGTTTGCAAACGTGGTTCAAACTTAACCGCGGGAAAGTAGCCTCTACGAAGACGTCATCGCTCCATCCAGTGCTTCCTCCCGCGCTGGCGGAAATGGAGCGTTCGGCCTGATGAAGTATGCGCTGATCAACCCGAACTGGGATTTCACAGGGTCCACTTACTTTGGCTGCCGCGATCCGCACGTCCCGCTGGAGCTGCTGTTTGCCGCCGACAAACTTCAGGAAGCTGGACATGATTGTCTGGTGGTGGATGCCCAGACCGCCAACCTCACCATCGAAGATGTGCGCACGCGAGTGCGTGGCCTGGGGGCTGACTTCCTGGTAATTCCGTCAGCGCCGTCTTACCTGTTCTGGCGTTGCCCGCCTCCGGAAATGCGTGTGCCGCGGCAGTGGCTTGCGGGCATCGGCGGCACAGCCACCAAGGTCTTGATCGGTCCCCACGGCTCGGCAACGCCGCGAGCCGCCATTCGCAAGACGGGAGCCAACGTGGTCTTGCGCGGCGAACCAGACCAGGCAATAGCCGATTTGGCCGCCAAGCCATGGAGCCTGATCGATGGTTGCTGCTGGCATGACGAGCAGGGCGAGCACATGAGCCCGGGCCTTGGCGTCGTTGATATGCGGACGCTCGGCGCGCTCGACTTCCGCAATTACGACGTGGAGGCGCACAGCCACCGCCACCACGTTTTCTGGGGCGAAGGCCGCGGCGCTGAAATCGAATTTGCGCGTGGCTGTCCCTGGGCCTGCACCTTCTGTAACAAAACATTGTTCCGCAACAAGTTTCGCGAGCGCAATGTCGACGACGTTTTGCTGGAAATCGATCGGCTGGTTGCTCGCGGGGTCGATTACGTCTACTTCATCGACGAAATTTTTGGCGTTGGTAAGAATGTCATCCGCCTGTTGGAGGGAATCGCCGAGCGAAAAGTTCAAATCGGATTTCAGACGCGCATCGACCTGTGGAACGAGGAAACGCTCGATCTGCTTGGCCGCGCCCATACAATCTCCGTTGAGTGCGGTGTCGAGTCCATCACGGAGGCCGGACGCAACGAGTTGAACAAGAATTGCCGCATGAGCACCGAGCGTATCAGCCAACTTCTCGTCTACGCCAAGCAACGAATTCCTTGGGTGCAGGCGAACCTGATCCTTACCGGGCACGACGATAAAGAGGAAACCCGGCGCTGGCAGGAGCAATTGAAGTCGCGCGGAGTTTGGGTAAGCGAGCCGGTGCCGATGTTTCCGTTCCCGGGAAGTCCCTTGTATGTGCAGACCTTTGGCGCACTCCCCGACGACGAAGCGTGGGAGCGGGCGCACAAGCATTACACGTCGGTCTTCAATGGTGAAGATTACAGCGACATTCAGGAGTCGCGGCCTCTTTCACTGTCGTATTTGGACGCAACGGGCGAGCGCGCGGAGGAGAATTCGCATGATGTGATGCGCGGCCGATGAGAGGCAGGTTCCAGCGAGCGATTTTTCGCGCGAAAGAATTATTCAGTTAAAAGAGCAGAACGATTTCGTTCACGTCAGGAAAGGACCCAAGGGCCAGAAGATGAAGATTTCAATTGTAGGTTCAGGCTACGTCGGACTGGTTGCCGGCGCGTGCCTGGCGGAAATCGGGCACGATGTAATTTGCGTTGATAACGACAAAGAGAAAATCTCGGCGCTGCAGGCCGGGGAGACAGTCATTCATGAGGAGTTCCTGCCGGAGTTGTTGACCAACCACCGGAACAAGCGTCTGACGTTTACGACCGACATGGCAACGGCCGTGCGTTCGTCCAGTGTGGTGTTTATCGCCGTCGGCACTCCTCCGTCGGAAAACGGAGAGGCCGATCTCTCCTGGTTGGAGGCAGTGTGCCATGACATCGCTCGCCAGATCGACTCGTTCAAGGTGGTTGCCGTCAAGAGTACGGTACCGGTCGGGACCAGTCAGTGGATCAGGAAGACGCTGATTCGCTACGGAGCCCCATTGGGATCGTTCGAGGTCGGCTCCAACCCTGAGTTCCTCCGCGAAGGCACTGGCGTTACCGATTTTCTTTATCCCGACCGCATCATTGTGGGCAGCGACAACGAGCGCTGCACGCCCATTTTTCGCCAGCTCTACAAACCACTCACGGATGGCAGTTACGCACACAGCAAGGGCGCCATTCCCATTCCCGACGACGCGATCCTGCCGGCGAATCTGATTGTGACCGCCACTAATAGCGCCGAAATGATTAAGCACGCGGCCAACGCGTTCCTGGCAATGAAGGTCTCCTACATCAACGCGATCGCCAGTATCTGCGAGTTTGCCGGCGCCGACATCGAGCAAGTGTGCGAGGGCATGGGCACCGACCAGCGCATCGGCAGACTCTTCATGCGTCCCGGAATTGGTTACGGCGGTTCCTGTTTCCCCAAGGACGTTGCGGCATTCCGCGCCGTGGCTCGCGAATTCGGCTACGACTTCCGGTTGCTGGAAGAGGTGATGCGCATCAACGAAGAGCAACGGCACATTTTCCTGCGAAAAGTGCGCAGCGCCCTGTGGACGCTGAAGGGCAAGAGACTGGCCGTGCTCGGATTGGCCTTCAAAGGCGGGACGGATGACATTCGCGACTCGCCGGCCATTGCGGTCATCCGCATGCTTATGAAGGAACGCTGTGAAATCGTAGCCTACGATCCAGCGGCCATGGAACGCGCCCGCAAGGAATTTGCCGACGCACCGATTACTTTCGCCGAGACTGCTTACGAGGCGGCGGAAAAGGCCGATGCTTTGCTCATCCTGACCGATTGGGAGGAATTCGCTGCGTTGGACCTTCAGCGCCTGCGTCGGGCACTGAACCATCCGATTCTGATTGACGGCCGGAATCTCTATTCGCGGGCGGAGATGGAAGGTCACGGATTCTGCTACTTCAGCGTGGGACGGCAGGAGGCAATACCAAGCGCTCCCACCAGCCCTCAAGATCGCGTGCGGGAGTTCACCAAACAGGAAGAGGATCGCGAAGCCGCTTAGACCGGGATTCGCGCCCCGTTAGGTGGTCGTGGCCGTCGGTGAGTTTCCCTGGCCGGATTCGAAGTGTGCCGAAACCAGCGTCCCTGACACGCGGTATGGTTCCGCGTGTTGGGACGCGAACGCGAAACGTTCCCTGAAGTGGTGGACGCCAATTTCCCTGAAGCTGAGCTCAAGAGGTGAGTTTGACGCAATCACCCATGTCTCCCTGTATCTTATTGATGGCATGAGGAATTGCAGGCCAGACAGCTTCAAGGTTTTCGATTGCCCCCCGCGGACTTCCCGGCAGGTTCACGATCAACGCCTGCTTTCGGACGCCGCTTACTGCCCGGGAAATCATGGCTTGGGGAGTCTTTGTGAGGCTGGCCGCCCGCATAGCTTCGCCGAAACCAGGTATCACCCGATCCA
This sequence comes from Candidatus Korobacteraceae bacterium, assembly GCA_049519595.1. GTDB lineage: Bacteria > Acidobacteriota > Terriglobia > Terriglobales > Acidobacteriaceae > CAWBRT01. Next base: position 25,937 of record JBEKQP010000033.1, read on the forward strand.
GCACTCTCACGGTCGCTTCCGGGGTAACGTCTCGTGGAGATACTCCCGTACCGCCCGTCGTCAGGATCAAGTCAAACTTGCCGCCGTCGGCCCACTGCGCAAGTTTGGCCGAGATAAGATCGGTTTCATCAGCAATGATTTCCGTGCACGCAATCTCCACCCCGCGCTCGGTGAGCCACGAGGCGAGCGCCGGCCCGCTGAGGTCGGCTCGCTCGCCCCGAGACCCTTTGTCGCTTAATGTCAGAATCGCCGCTTTCATTGATATGCCTCGTCAACTCCCATGCAGAAGTGGCCGCGCGTTTCCCACTCCAGTGCAAGGATCACACTGCAGACCTCGACGGGTACGCAGACGTGTTCTTCCTGCCGCAGTTTCAGAAGAACGTGCAGGGCAATTCTATATTGTTTAACCGAGATGCACGGAGCTACCGTCGAACTGCGCGTAGCTGCGTGTTCGATTTGTTTTTCAACTTGGAACACGTAAGGCACGGGATTGGCGGACCTTCTACCAAGGCAAGACAAGCCGGGTAAGGCGAATGTTTTGAATTGAAATTGCGCTTTGTGGAATAGACCCTTAGTATTGCGGCAGGACACATGGCAGTTACTGATACCCACGGACGCCGCATTAATTACCTCAGGCTGTCGATCACTGATCGTTGCAACCTGCGCTGTCAATACTGCATGCCTGCTGAGGGGGTTCCCAAGCTTTCGCATAACGACATACTAAGTTTC
>JBEKQP010000034.1:0-35867 GCA_049519595.1 Candidatus Korobacteraceae bacterium
CAGGTAGACCGCTGTCTTGCCCGAACCGGTGACACCGTGGAGGAGGATCGCCTGGAACTGGCGCGCCTCGACGCTTTGGTTCATGCACTCCAGAGCCTGCTGCTGCTCCGGCGTGAAGAGAAAATCGACGGTGTTCCTCGGCTGCATGGCCGGCACGGCGGACGCCGCCGGTTCTTCCAGTATTTCGACGATTCCTCGCCGGACCAGCGTGCCCAGGGTGGTTTTGGGAACCGAGAGTTGCCTGAGTTCTTCCACGGACAGCCGGCCTTCGGCGGCGCGCAGATGCGCGATGATCTTCTGTTGATTGGGGTTCAGTTTGCCTGCGCTCGGTTCCCGACACGCGCCGTCGCTGGCATGTTGGGACGGCGACGGGGTCCCCGATAAGCGCTGTTCTTGCGCTGGTCGGGGCGAGGGCTCAGGTTCTTTCAAACAGGCGATTTTTATGGTTCGCCGGGCATCGCGTGCGCTGGAAAGATCTTCGCGGGCGATCCACTTTTTTGCCGTCAGATTGCGCAGGATCTCCCGCGTAGCGCCGGTTGCGGAGCGCAGCGTCGCTTCGCGAACCAATTCACCCTCGGCCAGGTAATCAAGCACGGCGTACTCGGCCATCTGGCGCTCAGGACCGAGGTGTGAACGCTTCGAGGAACCAACAGCCGCCGACTGGTAAAGCGCCTCCGTGCCGCGCTCGGTGATGCTGTAGGCAATCACCTGCTTGAACTCGGCCCCGAGAGGCAACATACAGCGATAGACTTCTCCCAGCGGAGCCAGATAGTAGCGCGAAATCCACGCACCCAGAGCGAGCAGACCCTCATCCAGCACCGGCGTGCTGTCGAGCGCAGCGATGATCGATTTGAGTTTGACTCGCTCGCCCGGTGCTTCGTCGTGCAGGCGCAAGACAATACCTTGCAGCCGCTTTTCGCGAAAGGGCACGATCACACGCCCGCCGGCAACAACCGGCGCGCCGTCAACCTTGTACGTGAAAGTGGTATCGAGCGGAACAGGCAGCGCAACATCGCAGAATTGCTGGCTCATCCGGCCTCAGCCCTGCCCGCCACTCCTGTCGGGGGTGGAAAGGCCAAGAAAACGCATCACCATTTGAAGGTCTTGCCAAGCTTCCTTCTTCTGCCGCGGGTCGCGCAGCAGGTAAGCAGGGTGATAGGTCACGGCAAGCTTGGTCGAGAACTCCGCATGGCGTTGAGGCGCGTCCTTGGGCAGAGCCGGGGAGAAGTCATAGATTCTGCCGCGAAGCTTGGCCATCGAATCGTTCATTCCCAGCAGCGTGCGAGCGGCCACGGCACCCAATGCAACAATGATCTTCGGCCGGACCGTAGCGATTTGCCGCATGAGGAATGGCGAACAGGTCTCACACTCGTCGCGCTCGGGGGTTCGGTTTTGCGGGGGACGGCATTTCACAACATTGCCGATGTAAACATCCTCGCGCCGCAGTCCCATGGCGGAGATCATGTTGTTGAGCAACTGTCCCGCACGCCCGACGAAAGGCTCGCCTTGCGCATCTTCATCTGCGCCCGGACCCTCTCCTATGAACATCAACTCGGCCTCGGGATTGCCCACTCCGAAGACGATCTGCTTGCGTCCGAGCTGGTGCAGCTTGCAACGCGTGCAATCGCCCAGGTCTTCGCGAATCGCGATCAGTGCGGCAGGCTTGTCGAGAATGGCGATTGTCTCCATGGGTTCGGACTCACTTGTCGATTTACTTTCGAACGCTCCGGCAGGCTCAACGGCCGCGTCTCCCGTGAGAGTGGCATCACTCGCATCCGATGTCACCACACGACGGTAGAAATCGTAAACTCCGAGGTCGCGGTAAAAGCGGAGGCGCTCGGCGATGGCTGCTCGTCGCTCCGAGTCGAGCACCCGCTTCATTTGTTCTCCGCTTTAGTTGCGGTTCCAGATACCTGCGCCGAACCCAGGCGGGCGGCACGCAGCCTCACCACCGTGTCGAGCACCCGTTGTGCCACATCGAACTTGCTGCTCTCCGCAACCTGAAACGAATCTTCGGCGGTGATGATGGTAACCGCATTGCGATCGGAGTTGAACCCGATGCCCGGCTTCGAGACGTCGTTCACCACAATGGCGTCGATGTGCTTGGCCGCAAGCTTTCCGCGGGCATTCTCGATGACGTTCTCGGTTTCGGCGGCGAAGCCGATCAGAATCTGCTTTTCGAAGCGGTGAAAGCGGTGAGCGCCGAGTTCTGCAAGGATGTCCGTGGTCGGCTCCAGTTCCAGGGTCAGCGCGTTGCCTACGCGCTTGATCTTCTGCGATGCCGTTTGGCGCGGACGGTAATCGGCAACCGCAGCCGCCTTGATGACCACGGAAGCATCCGGGAAGCGCACCAGAACCGCATCGCGCATCTGTTGCGTGGTCTCTACCGGCACGAATTCGGCGACAGCCGGCGGATTGAGCGCCGTCGGTCCGCTCACAAGCGTAACGCGCGCGCCCCGGCGAATGGCCGCTTCGGCGACGGCATAGCCCATCTTTCCACTGGAACGATTGCCGATGAATCGAACCGGATCGATTGGCTCGAACGTCGGGCCGGCAGTCACGAGAATGCTTTCGCCCTTAAGATCCTGGGCAATGCCAAGCGTCTCGAGAACAGCTTCAACAATCTGGTCGGGCTCGGCGAGCCGGCCTGCGCCGATCATTCCACAGGCAAGATAGCCGCTTCCGGGCTCGACAATGCGAACGCCGCGGCGGCGCAGTGTATCGAGATTCCTCTGTGTGGCCTCGTGCTGCCACATGTTTACGTTCATCGCGGGCGCGACGATCACGGGAGCAGTGGTCGCCAGATACAACGTGGACAAAAAATCGGAGGCGGTGCCGTTGGCAAACTTGGCCAGCGTGTCGGCCGTCGCCGGCGCCACCAGCAATGCATCGATCGATTGCGCCACGCCGATATGCTCGACCGAGGAGCCGGCATTGGGCCCCGATGCTCCATCGGCAAACATTTCCGTGATGACATTCTTGCCCGACAACGCCGCAAAGGTCAGCGGACGAACGAACTCCTGCGCCGCGCGGGTCATCACCACCTGAACTTCAACCCCGCGATCCTGTAGCTGACGAAGAATTTCAGCCGCTTTGTAAGCGGCGATTCCTCCGGTTACGCCTAATGCGATCTTCATGGCTTCTCCAACCCGCGCGGACAGGCGCAATCGCGTCCAGGACGGATAGTAACCGCAAGACCAGTTTCGCCAAAGCTATATTCCTTCAAGCCCAATTCCGGAATACCCCTACTCTGACCCCACTTGAAAATTAAAGGCGTTCACTCTTGTTCATGGACGCCTCAGAAATCTCAAGTAGAAAGCTGCAAACACCAAGACAATGCCAATATTCACTGTCAGCCGTTCCCAGAATCGGTTTCTGAAGAACAGGAAATCTACACTGACTATGACGGCTGCCATCGTCACCACGTAAAGCACACCAGTTACCTGTCTACCCATTTCAGTGCCTTGGTTCAATCGTAATCCCGGTTGTGGCGTTTCCACACCCCGGTTGTCACCCCAACCAGTTGTGGTCACTTCAACTTAAATGTTGCAACCGGCATTCCGAACCCGCACGTATTCCCTCGCGTCCACACTATCCCGTTATGGGCTAGTGCGGGGCGCAACTTGCCCAGAAGGAATGCGGTTGCCGATAACCGGCATCGAACGCGGGAGACTCTGCCCCAACACGCACAACCGCGGCGCGTGTTGGGGCGCCCGCATCCTTGTCCGAAAACTAATCCTGCGGATCGACCACCAATTCGGTGTCTTCGGCAGCGATTTTCGGCTCCGAAATGGTCCACTTTACTTTCTGCGCCTGGATTTCCTGCGCGGCAATGCGGCAGGGCTTCCGAGAATTCGTCTCAACCAACGGGCTGGCCCCCGACTGGAGTTGCCGGGCACGCCGTGCAGCCACAAGAATGTAACGATAATTGCTGTCGAAACCGTTGAAGAGTTCCATACCTCGCTCCTACTTTCGAACGGCCGAAGATTCCTGATTGCCGAAGGTCGCAAGAATCGACTGGATACTTTCGCGGACGTTCTCTAAACGGCAACGTTCCGCCAGTCGCAGGACCTCGCCTGAAGGCTCGTGTCCGGAACGGCGCAGTCGCTCCGAAATCACAATTGCCTTCAGGGCCTCAATCGAATCCTCAAGCCGGTCGTTCACCAAAATATAGTCGTAATGATTGTAGTTACAGATTTCCTGCGACGCGGTATCGAGCCGTCGCCGGATAATCCCGGGGTCTTTCACATTCTCCTCCGAACTCCGTCGGCGGAGGCGCAATTCCAACTCTCTGCGGGAGGGGGGTAACACAAAAATACTGATGGAGTCAGGCAGCTTGGCCTGCAACTGGGCTGCGCCCTGCACATCGATGTCGAGCAGCAGATCATTTCCGCGCTGCATGGCCCGATCCAGGAAAATGCGGGCCGTGCCGTAGTAGTTGCCGAATACGTCGGCATACTCCAGGAACAGGTCTGCGGATATCATCTTTTCAAATTCGTCGCGGGAAAGGTAACAGTACTCGCGGCCGTTCTGTTCGCTGCCGCGCGGTGCACGGGTGGTGTAGGAAATCGAAAAGTCGAGCCCTTCAACGCTGTGCCTCAGCTCGTTGACGAGCGTCGATTTGCCGGAGCCGGAAGGCGCAGAGATGATGAAGACCAGTCCGCGTCCCTGCTTCGCGGTGCTGAGGGCCGCTGGATTGCCATTCGAGTTCGCTGACGGCTTCGGCTCTTCTGCCATGGTTCCTGCGTCTACTCCAGGTTCTGAATCTGCTCGCGGGATTTTTCGATTTCGGCTTTCATCGCCAATCCCAGCTCGGTCATCTTTAGAGCCTCGCCCGCCACGCCGGAGATCTTCGAGAGCATGGTGTTGGCCTCGCGGTTCATCTCCTGCAACAAGAAATCAAGCTTCTTGCCGACCTCGCCGCCACCATCCAGCAGGGCGACGAAGTGCCGCACATGAGACTGCATGCGCACCACTTCTTCCTGAATATCACTGCGCTCGGCCAACATCGCGGCCTCTTGCAGAACGCGGTCAGGGTCCGCCTGCGCACCAATCAATTCCTGAATCCTAGATTGTACTTTGTTGACATAGGCCTGCAAAACGAGGGCGCGACGTTGTTCGACCTCGGTGACGAAGGCATCCAGAGCCTTCATGCGGGCACGCAACTCGTCTGCCGTGACTGCGCCCTCGGCGGCCCGCATGGCGTCCAATTTCTCGATCGCCTGCTCAAGAGCCCGGCAGATTTCGGGTTCGAACTCAGGGTCTGCGGGCAGTTCTCCACCATCGTTCAGCACACCGTTCAGTCTGAAGACAGCGTTCAGGTCCGGTTCCCCGGTCAGACCGAACTCGGCTGCCGACTGGCGGAATGCGTGGACGTATCCGGCAACCAGCTCACGATTCACCCCGAGGGAACCCGAGCCCGCACGTTCAATCGTGAGGCTCATCTCGATATGTCCCCTGTGCAACCGCTGCTTGAAGATCTGGCGCAGCTTGCTTTCGAGGCCGTTGCTGTTGGGGGGCATGCGAAGATGCAGGTCGAGAAAACGGTGGTTTACCGACTTCAGCGAGAGGGTGTACGCGACCGGGCCGCTCTGGCCCTTGACCTGCGCAAACCCCGTCATGGAGCGAATCGTCATGGCATCTCCGCCAGCGCGCCGCGCGCCGCATCCGCGCCTACCGGCTCAAGGTCAACGAACTGCAACTCATACAAACGCCTGTAAGTCCCGAGCCGCGTCAGCAGGTCTTCATGGCTGCCTACATCACTGATGGTACCGTTTTCGAGCACCACGATGCGATCCGCGCGCCGGACTGTCGACAGACGATGCGCAATGACGAAGGCCGTACGGCCCGCCATCAGGTTATGCAATGCCTGCTGCACCAGGCGCTCCGATTCGCTATCGAGCGCCGAAGTCGCCTCGTCGAGCACCAGGATGGGAGCATTCTTGAGCAACGCGCGGGCAATGCTGAGACGTTGGCGCTCGCCGCCGGAAAGGCGGAAACCGCGTTCGCCGATGACAGTGTTGTAGCCTTCCGGCATCGCCGAGATAAAGTCATGCGCCAGCGCGGCTTTGGCAGCCTCCAACACCTTTTGCTGGGAAGCGTGAGTCTGTCCGTAAGCGATGTTATTGCGTACCGTATCGTTAAATAGGATCGTGTCCTGGGCGACAATGCCGATCTGTGAGCGCAGCGAGCTCAAAGTGACATCCCGCAGATCGTGGCCGTCAATACGGATCGCACCGGCAGTGACATCAAAGAAGCGGGGCAGCAGATGCACGAGCGTACTCTTGCCCGAACCGCTGGAACCTACAATCGCCAGCACTTCTCCGGCATGGACGCTGAGATCGATGTCACGCAGCACGTCACGTTCATCGCCATCGTTATAGCTGAAGTTAACGTGATCGAAGGCAATTTCCTGATGAAACGCAGGCAGCACCAGCGCGCGCGGCTTTTCCTTTACCTCGTCATCAGCATCCATGAATTGAAAAACCGAAGTGGAAGCCCCCAAGGCCTGCTGGAAATTGTTGTAGAACGTAGCGAACTTGCGCACCGGGTCATAAAGCTTAAAGACCGCGAAGATAAAGGCGACGAAGGTTCCCGGCGTGAAGACATTGGCCTTAATCTGATCGCGCCCCAGCAGCAGCAGCAGACTGATCGCCACGGCACCAAAGATATCCATCATGGGCGAACTGACGGCGGCGGCGGCCACACTGCGCATGTTGGCCTTCAGCAGCCGATTGGCGGCGCCATGGAAACGCGACGTCTCCCAGCCTTCCATGCCGAAAGCCTTGACGATGCGGTTACCGGCAAGGGTCTCGTGCAGGATGTTCTGGATCTCGGCCAGCCTGTCCTGCCCCTTGCGGGTGGTGGAGCGCACCCTCCGGCCAAGGCGCCCAGCAGAAAAGACGATGAAGGGAACAAATATCAGCAGCACCCAGGCGAACTTCCCGCCCAAAGCCACAACCACCGCCGCGATGAAGATCAGGGTAAAGAACTGCTGCAAAAACTCGGCCAGCACCTGCGAGGTTGCAAACTGAATCTTGTCGATATCGTTGACGATGGCTGAGATCAGAGTGCCTGTCGTGTGCTTCTGAAAGAATGCCACCGAACGGCGAAGCACCGAGCCGTAGAGCTCGTTGCGCAGATCAGTGATCACCCCGAAGCCCGCCAAGTTGACCAAGTAGGTCCCGGCATAGAAACAGATGCCTTTGATAACCGTGGCCGCCACCAGCGACACGGCCACGACGGTCCAGGCATTCTGGAAGTACTGGGGGACAAAGCTTTGCAGATAGACCGTGTGCTGGGTACCGGGGATGGTGAACAGGGCGATGTCGCGCGATTGCGAGGCGGGATGCAGCACGCGATCGAGCATTGGGCCGATCAGCAGCAGGCGAAAGGCGTCCAGAAGGCCCACCAGCGCCATCAGTACCACCGTACTCAGCAAGTGCGGGGCGTAGGGCCGAGCGTACCGCAGTAGGCGCATCAATCGCCGCATAGGTGGTCACATTCCGACATCTGCTCCGGCCTCAGCACCGTCTGCCTTAACGAGATGACACTCTGTTTGGTAAAGCATTATTGTATCGAATAAACAGCTGCGAAAGTACCTTGGGACGGGGAACGACGCCTTAGACGTGGTCTAAAAGACACCGGGGAGATCTTAATCCAAAGGTTAAGCTTCCCGGCGCTGGTCGGCATTGGGTTCGATGGGATAACGGCGATTGGCGACTCGCCGGCCGGCGTTTAGGCTAACGAGGCGAATCGCGGTGTTCGCTTTTGACGCGATATCCGGCCTTGGTGAGTCTTTTTTTGACCTCTTCGGCAATCATTACGGAACGATGTTGCCCGCCAGTGCAGCCGAAGGCAATTGTCAGGTAGCTTTTGCCCTCTTCGATGTAGTGAGGCAGCAAATAGACTAAAAGGTCTGAAATGCGGGTGATGAACTCCTGGGTCTGGGGGAACCCCCGAATAAACTTGGCTACCTTCGGATGCCGTCCCGTGAGCGGCCTGAATTCCGGAACGAAGTGCGGATTGGGTAAAAAACGTACGTCGAATACCAAGTCGGCGTCCTCAGGCACTCCCTTTTTGAAGCCGAAGCTGACAGTAGAAATCAGGATCGTCTTCGGCTGGGTTGTGTTGTCCCGAAACTGGTTGGTGATATGGTCGCGCAACTCGTGGACATTGAACTTCGAAGTATCCAGAATGATGTCTGACAGGTTCTTGATCGGTTCGAGACGCTGGCGCTCATGATTGATTGAGCGCTTGACTGAACTGCTGTTCCCAAGCGGATGCGGCCGACGAGTTTCGCTGAACCGTCGCAGCAGCACGTTATCTTCGCACTCTAGAAACAGCAGGCGCGTGTCTAGCCGCCGCTTGAGATCGCCAATAACCGCCGGGATCTGGTCGAGCCTCGAGCCCTCACGAATGTCAACCACCATGGCTGCATGCAGCGGTTCGGTCGATTCAATCACCAACTCCGCGAAACTGGGAATCAATTCCGCCGGCAGATTGTCGACGCAGTAGTATCCCAAATCTTCGAACACTTTGAGGGCGGAAACCTTACCCGAACCACTCAACCCGGTAAGTATCACCAGCCTGGAAGCGCTGTTACGCTGCCTGCGGTGAACCCTGGTAGCAGGCGTAGCAAGTTTTGGCTTGGCGCGTTTTTGAGGGCTCGGCCTCTGGGACATACAATCTCTTTCCTGCCGCATTCCACTTTAACGTACTACCCCGTTTAGTGCTACTGGATTAGAAAAGGGACGCTCTGCGGCGTCCCTTTACCGTGCGCGAACCGATGACGTTCAGGTTTCGATCAACTCCAGTTTGCCGTCTTTTCTGCGGTGCAACACTTTGACCTGACCGGCCTTGTCGCGGAAGACGAAGACCTCGCGATCACGGAATTCGCACTCCTTAATAGCCTCCTCGATGGTCATGGGGCGCGCCGCGACAGAGTCCTGACTGTGAACCAGGTGCGCCTCCGAGGTGCGAGTATTCCCGGGGAACTTGTGAACCACTACCGGGACAGCCGTGCTTACGGTCGCCCCAACCGCCAACTGGGTTTCAATCTCAGGCGCCTCTCTCTTCCACTTCGACTTGGTGACGCGCTTGGTATCGCGTTTGCGGCCGTTGTACTTGAGCGCCTGTTTCTCAATGTGCCCCAGTGCCTCGCCGATGGCCAGCATCATGTCGACGGACTCGGCCAAGGCCACAATCGGGTGCGAGCGCCGCGAAATCGTGATCTCGGCAATCCGACGCTGCTTCTCGGCCGTCAAAATGACTTTGCTTTTGAAATTTTCTCCCAGAAACTTGGTCAACTTCGCGAGGCCTGTTTCAACCTCTTTCCGAATGGCGGGGGTGATTTCGAACTGACGACCGGTAACCTCAATGTTCATGGATTCCCCTCCTTGCACAGGAACTATCGACAGCTTCCCTGGATACCTCGATTTCAGCGAGCATACCGGGACCAAGCCTTCAACTTCTCCCTCCAATCATGGCGGCTGCTAGGTCCCTTTTCCGAAAGTACGAAATATGCTTTCGGGGTATCCGGTTATATCAGAACCGGAAGCGAACCGCCAGTGACCAGCGACCAGTTGCGGCAGCTTGGCAGCCGTTCAGATCAATTTTCGCATTTTTTGGGCATGCTGCGGGCGGGGCGCAAGTCTGATTAGCTCTTGACCCGTCTTTGGTGGGTACTGGGAATCTTCATGTCTTCGCGGTACTTCGCGACGGTGCGGCGAGTCACCTGGATTCCCTGGGATTGCAGGATGCGTGTGATCTGCTCGTCGGTCAGCGGACGGACTGGATCTTCTTCGTCGATCAGTTTTTTAACACGGCGTTTGAGGATCAAGAGCGATGTTCCACCGCCCTCGGGACCATTCACGCTTTCGCTGAAAAAGTAGCGCAACTCAAACACCCCTTGAGGCGTATGCGCGTATTTGTTGGCTACCGCCCGGCTCACGGTAGAGGGATGAACCCCGATTTCCTCGGCGACTTCCTTGATCATCATCGGTTTCAGCTGATCGATACCGCGGTCAAGGAAGTCATGCTGGCGGCCGATGATGGCGTAGCAAACCTTCAAGATGGTCTGTTTGCGTTGTTCGATGTTCTTGATCAGTTGGATGGCCGACTTATAGCGCTCCTTGACATAGTTGCGCACGTCTTTTTCGGCCTCGTTGCGGCTCAACAACTTACGATATCGCGGATTCAGCCGGAGTTGCGGAAGGTCATCGTCGTTCATCACGACGAGATATTCGTCTCCCTGTTTGACGAAAGCCACATCGGGCTCAATCAGCCGAGCCTCGGTCTTGTTGTAGCGCATGCCCGGCTTGGGATCGAGCGTGCGGATGAGCGCGAAGGCCTGCATCACGGCCTCGACTGAAGTACCGATGGCCTTGGCGATTTCCTTGTATTGCTTGTTTTGCAGTTGGTGCAGATACTTGTCAACAATCGTGACCGCATCCCGCAGCGCCTCGTCCTCGTGCTCGTCGGTTCCCCGGTCATCGTATTGGTTGCGGAGATCCGTGAGCTGGGCGGACAGGCACTCGCGCAGATCACGTGAGGCCACGCCGACCGGATCAAATTGACGCACCACATCAACGGCCTCGCGCAGGGCGTCACGTCCAAACAGTGCGCGCGACGGAATCTCCGGTTTGTTCAGCAGCTTGGGCCGTTCTGCGGCATGTTCTGCCTGGAGCGCAGCACTGAGTGGGGATGCACCGGCCTCTGCGGCGAGCGTTTGCAAAACCTCTGCGGCGCCCTTCGCTAAACCATTGCCTCCTCCGTTCGGAGAACCCATGCCGGACACAAAAGGATCTGCCACGGCTAACAATTCATCCTCGGTAGCCAGGAGATAGCCATCTTCGTTCAGGTTGCCGATGACTAGTTCAGCGGCGGCCAGAACGTCGTCTTTCAGATGCATTGAACCCAACTGCCAAAGCAGGTGGTCGGTCAGGCTGGTGGGCTTGGATAGAAAGTTCTCGAAGGAAGGTCTCTCGATGGTTTCGAGATCGGCAAAGCTGCGGTAACCGGGATCGAGGTACTCTTGAAAGAAAGAACCGAAGTCGATCTCATCAAAGGGATCTTTTTCGTCGTTCTTCTTCTGTTCTTTCTGTTCCTCGGTGGCGGGTGAACTATCCCGTTCCCGCTGCTCCTCCCGCCCCCCCACTTCATCCAATGTGGGCACCGACTCCAAGTACTCGTCAAGCACCGGATTCTCAACCATCTCCTCGTTGATCATGTCCTTCAGCTCCAACTTGTTGAGAGCCAGGACGCTGACCATCTGGACGAGGCCAGGAGTGAGAATTTGCTTCTGCGAGACCTTGAGATTCAGCCTTGGTTGTAACAGTACCATGATGATGTGGGCGGAAAAACGTCCCTTAGCGATTCTAAACCAGAAGCTTGACAGCGCGGCGACGAAAGCCAAAAAATCGGGCCTTAAGGCCCAGTCTGCGCTGATTCTTGGCGCTACACCAGCGAAAAACTCTCGCCCAGATAAACACGCTTGACTTCTGGATCGTTGCCGAGTTGTTCGGGCGTGCCCGTGCGAAAGATGCGTCCCTCGTTAATGATGTAAGCGCGATCGGTAACCGAAAGGGTTTCCCGCACGTTGTGGTCGGTAATCAATATGCCGATGCCGCTGTCTTTGAGCGTGAAGATGATTTTCTGCAGGTCGAGCACCGCTATGGGATCGATCCCGGAGAATGGCTCGTCGAGCAGGATGAAAGTCGGTGAGATGCAAAGCGAACGCGCAATCTCAACGCGACGCCGTTCACCGCCGGAAAGCGCATACCCGCGATTTCGCCTGATGTGTCCCAGCCCAAGTTGATCGATCAGCGATTCCATTTTGGCGCGGCGCTCAGGCCACGTGCTCGGCTGCGTCTCCAGCACTGCCAATATATTCTCTTCTACGGTCAGCTTGCGAAAGACCGAAGCCTCCTGCGGCAGATAACTGATCCCGAAGTTGCGCGCCCGCAGGTACATTGGCACCTCGGTGATGTCTTCTTCGCCGGCCAGGATTCTCCCTGTGTCTGGGCGGGTGAGACCAACAATCATGTAGAAACTGGTCGTCTTACCGGCGCCATTGGGGCCGAGTAAACCGACGACTTCACCCCGGGTGACCGAGAGAGAAACCCCGGTGACGACTCGTCGTCCGCGGTAACTCTTGCCGATTTCTTCTGCCGAAAGCGTTTGCATCAACGGATTACGCGAGTGCGGGTAATAGTGCGGGAAGATTCATTGCTCTCAACGAGGACTCTATCATCGCGGCTGTAGAAGGTCAACGAATCGCCCCGAATCGTGCCATGCTCGGAGTCTGCCAGCAAAGGCGAGCCGCCGGACATTACGTACTTCTCATCGGCAGCCGTGTAGACCAGCTTTTCGCCCGTCGCCCGCCGATCCTGTTGCTGAACGACTATGTTGCCCATGGCAATGATCCGGTCAAGCTGGCTGGGGCTCACAACGGACTGCGCCGACCTGTTTTTGGCGGGAACCAGAATGGCATCCGCGCTGCTGGAAGTCATGGTCATGGCTTCGCCCCGGGCCAGCACACCACCCGTGTAACGGGCCCGCCGGTCGGAGTCGCTGTAGACCAGCCGCGCCGCGGTGACTATGACAGGGGTAGTCTTTCCATTCTTGTCGATCTGCACGAAAACGCTGGTGACCGGCGTGGACGCGGTGCCCTGTGCCACCAGCGAGCGATTGGGTCGGTCAAACTCAATCGAGGGTGCCTCCACCACGTTAGCTCCCTGCCACAGTCGTGCCTTGCCCAAGTACCTCGCTATGCCGGATTGCCGCTGCACGTTCATGCTGTTGGAGGTTACGTGCACCGGGTCTTTGGTGGCCAGGATCGCTCCATCTGGATTCTGCTGCAGTTCGCTATAGGTGGTCTTGACCGAATCTTGGGCAAAAGCATCTCCGGTTCGCCGGATGATGCGCACGGTGTTGGCCGTGACGGTCATTCCACCATCGATAATACGGGGCGATCCGGCCAGAGCTAGCACATCGTCATCCGGCGTATAGCGCGCGCGGGCAGCATAAGCAAAACGGCCCCCAGGTCCCAGAGGAGAATTCTTCGTATCCGGCTCGCTATAACGGAAATTCCCCTCCTGCCTGATGTCCAGAACTCCTCCCCCGGGCGCGAGGTGGGCAACCACGGAATCGCTGGTACTGACCTTGTCCGGCTGGCCGGGAACGATGGACGTAATCTTGGCGAGGGGTTCGCCGCGTACCAGATCCAGGTGATTTTCCTCGTCGAACTCGGCCCGCATGCGCGCCGCGGTAACGACCGTGTGTTCGCCCGGTACGGCCGGTTTTACCGGCGTGATGATCACTTGCGCCGGCCCCTGGCTCTGTGCGTACGCGATCATGCGGCCATCGCGGATATTCATGTCTGCTGCCTGCGTTGTAATCTCGGTTCTCTGCTGTTCCTTGCCCTCTTGTGAGGGTTGCTGCTGAATCCGCACGTTCTCGCTGGCGTGTACGATTTGCGGGCGGTTCTGCTCCGCGAACTCGATGACGACGCGGCCCGCGGTCGACGTAGCGGCATTGGGGCCGCTGGTTTCCATCTCTACCCCGCCGCTGAAAACGGCTGTTTTGATTTGGTTTTTCACGCCCAGCATCATCTCCGCATAGGGAGAACGCAGGCGATTGCTACTCGGGCCATGGACGGTCATCACCTGCACATTCCCCGTCGCCACCGCCCGCTGCACCTCGTTCTCAGGGGTGAGCAGCAACTCCAGCCGGTCAGACTGAAAGTCGCGATCCTGCTGGTGAATCCGGGCTTCGGAGAGATTGATCGCACGCGGTTCCTTATCGATGGTCCCATGCGCCGCGTGCACGGTCGTGCCGTGCTGGTCTTTGGCTTTCAACGCCACCTCCGAATCCAGCGTCAGCACGTTGTTTTTGGTGTCGTACGTAGCGCCGACGGCGGAGCCATCGCCCTGTGACACGTGGAATTCCACGTATTGGTCCGTATGCGCGACTCCCGTTTTTTGGTTGAAAATCAAGCCGCTCGTCTTTAAGTGGATTGGATTTTGCAATTCCCTGGGCGGCGCCTGATCGGGCTGCGCGGGGCCACTCGCGTTTCCTTCAAGATCGATATTGACTTCGCCGCGCGCAAACACCGTGCCCGCCTTCGGATCGTATTCGAAGTTGGAGCCGTAAATCTGATCGAAGCGATTCGATTGCCTTCCGTAAACCACGATGTTGACGTCGCGAAGCTCGGCCCGACCGCCACCTGTGTACTGAACCGCATTGGCCGCTCGAATGGTAAACAGCGTGCGACCGCCTTGCGACTTTGAAAGCGTAAATCCTTGCGAGCTCTGCTGGATGTCAACCCCGAGCTTCTCCGGCAACTGCTTCAGGAAGCTCAGGTTCTGTAAGCGCGCGTAAAAATAAAAGCCCGCGACGACAGCGATAACGGCAATCGCCAATATCGCAAACCAGATCCGAAGGCGCGGAATGGAGATCGGCATCTCTACATATCTTACTTGATTACTTGTAAGCGGTTTGAGAAACGGAGAGGCACTCGTTTTCTGGGATAATTGCCGAGACCACTACTCGGATCGAATGACGAGGGTTCCGGCAATCATATCGTGCAAGCTTTGCTTCCGCGAATGGAAGATGGCGATGACGAAACCCACAAGCAAGCCAAAGGTCGAGAGGAACTTCGCGTAGTATCGCCCGGTTGCCTGCTGGAACGTCAACCGGCTATGCGTCGTGCTGACCACTTTCAGCTTCAGCAATCGTTTGCCCGGTGTCGCCTGATGTATGGAAGACTCAGCACTGGCGCAGTATAGTCCGAAGCACACGATCCACAGCAGCACTGCCGCCGTACCCACCGCTGTGCGGCTTTTGTACTCGCTGAGCCCAATCTCGGAATGATAAGCCTCCATCACCCAGACCAGCAGAACAGTCAAGGGCGACAGAATTGCCGAGGCAAGAATCGCATCGAACAATGCCGCGCAAAAACGCCGCGGAATGGATGCGTAGACTACCTCGTGGCGCCTCGTTTGGGTAGGAATGGCTTGGCTGGCACTTGCATCGGGCCGGGTGATTGCGTTCGCATTTCCGATGCATTGCGGGCAGGATAGTGCGCCCACAGATGTAACGCATCCACAACCTGGACAAACGGTAACCGCCACGGTAGCCACGTAATAAAAATATAACACCTTGGCCGCCAAACGGGCCAATCACTTACCCCCACTGGAGCCGAGTTCCACCCGCTGCATATACTTCGCGATCTCGACACGCCACCCAAGCTGCTGCTGGATGGTTTGTTGCAGCGCCGCGGCCGAATCCGGCTCGCCATGCACCAGGTAGGTAACCTCGGGTGTCTTGTGGAATGTCTTCAGCCATTGCAGCAACTCCGCCGCATCCGCGTGATCGCTGAACTGCTCCAGCGCAGCCACTTGCGCGCGCACGGGAACGATTTGGCCGAATATCTTTACCTCGGGCGCCCCGTCCTTGATCTGGCGTCCGCGAGTGCCTACCGCCTGGAATCCGATAAACAGCACCAAATTCTTGGGGTCCGGCAGTCGCTGCAAGAGATGGTGTTGTATGCGTCCTCCCATGGCCATGCCATTCGAGGAGACGATGATGCACGGATAACGCGAATTATTGATCTTCTTCGATTCGGCCACGGTGATGGCAAAGTGGAAGCTGTCCCAGTGAAAGGGCGATCCGTACTTCTGAATCAGTTGACGGGTTTCGTCGGTAAACTCTTCCGAGTGCTTGAGAAAGATTCTGACAGCCTCGATCGCCATCGGCGAGTCGGCATAAACCGGCACGCGGGGGATCTGCCCGTCCTCCATGAGATTCTTCAGTAAGAAAAGAAACTTCTGAGTGCGCTCAACCGCAAACGACGGCACGATGACACTGCCTCCGCGCTTTACCGTGTCGCGTATGAGTTGCGCCATTCGCGGCCGAGGATCGTCGTGCGGGTGAGCCCGGTTTCCGTAGGTTGACTCCATGACAAGAACATCGGGCGATTCGCCCTCCGTTGGTCCGGAATGCACGACCTTGCCGGGCGCAGTCTCGCTATCGCGCACGCGACCGATATCGCCGGTAAACAAACAGACTCGCTTGTTTCCGTTCGCCGTGAGCGTCACTTCCGTCATGGCCGCCCCGAGGATGTGCGCCGAACGCACGAAACGGAAGCCAATTTCGGGACTGAGCTGCAGAGCCTTGCCGAACTCGATGGGCGAGAACTGTGCCAGCGATGTGCGCGCCTGTTCCAATGTGTAGAGAGGCAAGGCCGGGTCGTGTTTGGAAGATTTCTGCTTATTATGGAACGCTGCGTCTTCTTCCTGCAGATAGCCGGAATCAGGAAGCAGGATTCCGCATAAGTCGACGGTCGGGGACGTGGCGTAAACTTGCCCGCGGTAACCCTCTGCCACCAAGCGGGGAATCCATCCGCTATGATCCAGGTGCGCATGCGTCAACACCACGGCATCGATCGCGCGCGTCGGCACCGGAAGGCCCTGCCAGTTCTTGACACGCCACTCCTTGGGCCCCTGGAACAAACCGCAATCGATCAGGGTCTGAAAACCGCCTGTGCCGCTCGCACCAGAATTGCTGCTGATGAGGTGCTTGGAACCGGTAACCGTGCCTGCCGCGCCCAGAAACTGTATGTAGCTCACGTGTTCGCCTCGTGAATGGAGCTTCCCAGCGTTTCAGAGTAGCTGCTTTCGCACAAGTCTCTTCACGGTTTCCCGGTCACCAGCACCTGCATCTTGTTGTGCGAGGGATCCAATTCCGGCACGCTGCCATCGTTGACTTCGACGGCGGCCGGTACGCCTTGAAAAGTGATTCGGGTCGTACTCTTGGCGTTTCCCGGCACTTGCAGACGCGCCAAACGGATAGCGCCGATGGCACTCCGGACTGTCAACGGAATCTCCACCCAGACGCGCGTCAGGTTCTCGACGGTAACGCTCACCAGGTAATTCTCTTCTACCGTCTGGCGCGCATTGGCGGTATCAATGCGTAAATCCGGCAAGCCGTAATCGTGATACACCCAGCTGTCAAAGAATGCCTGTAAGTCGCGCGGAGGCGTGAATTGCGCTTCGATTAATCGCTGCACATAGACCGCTTCCCGGTCCTGCTCGGGACGGTAGGCGGCAATCGCCTTCGTCAAGGCGGTGTCGCCGACAATATCGCGCAGCATCCACCACACATAAGCGCTCTTGCCGGTGTAGAGCAGCTCGTCATTCGTATTGATGAGAGACTCGCGTTCAGCCCGATTCGCAGCCTCTGGGGCCATGTCCCGTTCGGTCTGGACCAGCGCGGGCAGCACTTGAGCCAGGAAGTCGTTCGCACTGACACGCCCTGTCTGGTGCTCGCGCACCAATGCCTGACCGAACCGCGCCAGCCCGTCGGATACCCACTTTCGCGGTGACAATATGCTGCCATGAACGAGCGTCCGCGCCAGCACCAATTGCCGACCTTGGCTCGACATTGGGCGCAAGGGAGCCAGCACCAGGTTCCCACTTTCGAAGGCCGCATCGTTCGGATCTTGGAGCGCCACCAATTCCGGCCGGTTTTTCAGCGGGCCAAACCAATCGGCCAGCACGCGCTCGGCCTGCTCGGCCGAATCGGCGTAGTCTCGTGCCACACCGCCTTGGTCCGGAGCGTGGAGAACCGTGAGCGCCAGGCCGTCCAGCTTCTGGAACTCTCCGAAGGCAAACACCGGAGTTGATGCGGCCTGGAAGTCAGTCTCTACCGCCGCGATCGTGACGCGGCTGCCCTTCGAGGAGCTGAACGCTTCAGGCTGCTCTGGAGCGCCTGGTTGTGCGTGGCCGCTGGTAACGAGGGAAAACTGCGCTGCGTGAGCCGCGTCGAAGCTCAACGAGAGCGCAACGCGAATCGTAGTCTGCTCGTGGCGCTGCTTCCAGCGGGCAATCGCGTCAAAAAGCGCAGTGCCGTCGCTGAGGCTGACAGCGTCCATGGAAACCGGATACCAAGTGACATAGCCGAGTCCGCGTACGGCGCCGAAGCGCTCGCCGATCTCGTCCCAGTCGCTCCGCAACCCCATGCTTTCGGGAGTTCCAATCCGGGTCAAGCGGCTGGAATTCCGCTTGATCTCGCCGCCGTAGCTCACCTCCAGCTTTAAGGTGGCGCCTGGCGGCAGAGCTTCCGGCAGGGTGACGATAGCCTCTTCCAGCGCTCCGGTATGGTCGATGTCAGAGGTGTAGTTCTGCGTGATATAAGCGACTGGTTTGCGGCCTTCGAGCTGGATTTCCTTCCAAGCGAGAGAAGAAGAAATTTGCAGGGGCACTTCTTTCTGCGGGGAATTCGAGTCATTACGCAACTCGATCGTTCCACTGGCTTGGAATTCGTGCTCCGCCGGCCGGATGTTCGCCTTCAGAGAGTAGCGCGTAAAAGTAAATGCGTTACGGTCCAGCGCATGCAGCGGGAATGCCGCCAGCACCACCGCGATCCAGAGAAGGAGACGACAGCCCGTTTGCAAGATCACTCTGTTTTGCCTCGTTCGGCTGCGCGCCCGGCAGCCTTTGACTGGAGCCGCCGCGCCCGGCGTTGCCGCAACACTTCGTACATCACAATGCCGCCGGCAACCGAGACATTGAGCGATGCGACACTGCCCATCATGGGGATGGAAACCAGCAAATCGCATTTCCTGCGCACCAGATCGTGCAGCCCTTTGCCTTCGGCGCCGAGCACCAGCGCGCAATTCATGTTGTAATCAAGCTCGTCGTAGCTCTGCGTTCCGCGCTCGTCGAGTCCAACCGTCCAGACGTTGCGCTCCTTCAGGTCTTCCAACGTGCGCGCGATGTTGACCACGCGTGCCACGGGCAGATGCTCCGAGGCTCCAGCCGAAGCTTTGACGACCGTTCCGGTTATACCTGCCGCACGCCTTTCGGCAATGACGGCCCCGTCCACTCCGGCACCGTCGGCTGAACGCAGCAACGCGCCGAGGTTGTGCGGATCCTCCACCCCGTCCAGCACCAGCAAAAAGACGTATTCGCCCCGCCGGTTCGCAATCAGATCATCGATGCCAGCAAAAGACTTCCGCGAAGTGAACGCCATGACTCCCTGGTGCGTGCTGGTGCGGGTAGTGCGGTCGATCTCCTCGCGCGGAACAAAGCGCACAGGGACTCCCTGCCCCCGGCAGTCGTCGATGATGCGCTGTATGCGGGGGTCGGTCCGGTCGCGACTGACAGCCACGTAGTCAAAACGACGCTCACGCGACTTCAGCGCCTCGCTGATGGGATGAATGCCGTAGATTACGTCGTTCATGCATCTAGTCTACAGCGGTCGTGGCTGATGCGCCGCAGGATGGCTATACTCGCGCAGATCACACCTCATGGATGCAGTCCACAGCGGTCATAGCTCTTAATACGCCCAGCAGCCTACCCGGTACGCGGAAGCACAAAACGCACAGTGAGCGAGGGTCCAATGCCGCGGTCCGGAGAAATCACGATGGAATCACCTTCGCGCATGCTGGTGCGCATCACCGAACAGCATATCGGGATGCGATGGTTGACACCGGGGTAGCCACCCAGAGCACGATGCAGCTGCGCGGCACTCACCTCGACCTGAGTACGGCCATCGCTTTCGGCTTCGGCGAGAAAACCCGCAAGCGCCTGCCGGAAATCTTCAGCGTCAGGCATCAATTTCTTATACCTCAAGGGATGGCTCCGGCGCATCCGCGAGGCGCACTCTCCCGGGAGTCACGCTTGCCGCGAAGGACCGACGCACGCGCCAGCCTCGCGAAACTGGGCTATACTTTTCTGAGATGCAGGAGCAGCCATGTCGCTTTCCATTGTGATTGTGGATGACGAACAACTGGCCCGCGACGAACTTGCGTTCTTACTGCGCGATGTCGAGGGAGTCGACGTTCTCGCCCAGGGCAAGAATGGGATCGAAGCGGTAAACCTGATCCGTGAGTACTCTCCCGACTTGGTGTTTTTGGACGTGCAGATGCCGGGGTTGGACGGATTTGCGGTCATCAAGAAGCTGCTGGAAAAGAAACTGCCGCTTCCGCAGATCGTGTTTGCCACCGCCTTCGACCAGTATGCGGTGAAGGCGTTCGAGGTGAACGCACTCGACTACCTGCTGAAGCCATTCGACAAAAAGCGTGTCGCGCACGCCATCGAAAAGGCACGCAAGAACCTGGAAGGCGCTCCGGTACCGGCCGACAAGTTCGACACCCTGGTAAAGATGCTGGAATCGCAGAGACCCCAGCCCTCCAAGGTTCTGCTCAAAGCCAATGGACGCCTCTTCCTGGTGGACCAGAAAGACATCTGCTATGCCTCCATTGAGGACGGCATCATCACCGTGGTGGCGCATACCATGGAGGGCCAGTCCAACTGCCGGACGTTGGAAGAGTTGCTGACATCGCTCGACCCGAATCTGTTCTGGCGCGCTCATCGCTCCTATCTGGTGAATATCAATCGCATCAAGGAAGTGGTGCCGTGGTTCAAGAGCTCTTACCAGATCCGCATGGATGACCGGAAGCAAACGGAAATCCCCGTCAGCCGTGCGCAGACACGCCGATTGCGTGAGTTGTTCGGCTTGTAGGAGCTTGTAGAGGGCATGTAATTGGCGCTTTGCGGCGCCTTGCAGCGACACTTGGTGTTCAGGCGATTGCTGCGGCTGTATAATTCAATTAATCCCATGAAAGCTTACGTTTACGTCTCACTCAAGAAAAGCGTGCTTGATCCCCAGGGCAAAACGATCCAGGGAGCCTTGACGAAGATGGGGTACAAGGGCGTCGCCGAGGTGCGGCAAGGCAAGTACTTCGAGGTAACACTCGACGGCAATCTTGACCGCCAAACCGCAGAGAAAGAAGTGGAACGGATTGCGCGAGAGGTCCTGACGAATCCGGTCATTGAGGAATTTCGCTACTCATTCGAAGGCTAGGCCGGGTTAGCCGAAGTTGTTCCCGGGAATAGTGAAATTACAGATACACCAACTCCAGTATTACGCTAGCGGCCCACAGAACTCTTCGAGAAAGTTTCGCCTGGCAGTGATTCGCGAGCTTTCTTTGCAGTGGGGTTCAACGAGTAGGGATTGGAGTGTGAGCAGATGTGCGGAATTGTTGGTTACATCGGTAAGAAACGGGTTGTTCCGGTCATTCTTGATGGCTTGAAGCGGCTCGAGTATCGCGGCTATGACTCAGCGGGAATCGCGGTCGCCGGAAATGGCGACGGGCTGCAGATGTGCCGCGCCGAAGGCAAGCTGCGCAATTTGGAAGAGGCTATCCGGCTGAATCCGATCGACGGCACATACGGCATCGGCCATACCCGCTGGGCAACCCATGGCCGACCGACAGAGGAGAATGCCCACCCGCATCGCGACTGCACCGGACGCGTTGTGGTAGTGCATAACGGCATCATCGAGAACTATCTCAGCCTGAAGAAAAAGCTGCGGGAAGAGGGACATAAGTTCCTGACCGAGACCGACACCGAGGTACTCGCCCACCTCATCGAGAAGTACCTGGCCTGCGGCAATGGCGCGAAGGTTGCGCTGGAAGAAGCCGTTCGCAGGGCGGTGCTCGACGTCCGTGGAGTCTTTGCGCTGGCAGTGATTTCCGCCGATGAGTCGAACAAGATCGTAGCTGCCCGCAATGGGCCTCCCGTGGTCATCGGATTGGGAAAAGATGAGTACTTCGTAGCGTCCGACGTTCCGGCCATTCTGAATCACACACGCGACTTGTTCTTTCTTTCTGACGGCGACATGGCAGTGATCACGCCGAGCGGCGTGCAGTTGAGTGACTTTAGCAGCGGCAAACCGGTGGTGCGGCAGGTGCAGCACATCACATGGGACCCCATCATGGCCGAAAAGGGCGGCTTCAAGCACTTCATGCTCAAGGAGATTTTTGAGCAGCCGCGCGCCGTCCGCGACACCTCCCTTGGCCGCATCTCGCTCGATACCGGCAAAGTGTTCCTTGACCAGATGGAGATCAGCGAGGCCGAATTCAAGAGCCTCACTAAGGTTCAGGCGGTTGCCTGCGGAACCAGTTGGCACGCAGCTCTGGCCGGCAAGTACATGATCGAGCGGTTGGCGCGGATTCCGGTCGAAGTTGACTACGGAAGCGAATATCGCTACCGCGACCCGATCATGGGCAACAACGAGCTGACTATCGTCATTACGCAGTCCGGGGAAACCGCTGACACCATCGCGGCACAGCGAGAGGCCAAGGCAAAAGGATCCAAGACGCTGGCGATTTGCAACGTCGTCGGGGCCATGATCGCCCGTGAAGCGGATGGCACAATCTATACACATGCGGGGCCGGAAATCGGCGTAGCCTCTACCAAGGCATTCACCAGCCAATTGGCAGCGCTTTTTATTTTCGCCGTCTATCTGGGGCAGTTGCGCGGAGCCCTTTTGCCGGAGCAGTCGAAGCAGTTGCTGGGCGAATTAGCCAAAATTCCGGGCAAACTCGAAACCGTGCTCACACTGGAAGAAAACCTGGAAGACCTCGCCAAGCAATACAGCCGCGCTCAGGACTTCCTGTTTCTTGGCCGCGGCGTGCACTTCCCGATCGCATTGGAAGGCGCGCTCAAGCTGAAAGAAATCTCCTACATTCATGCCGAGGGCTATCCGGCAGGCGAGATGAAGCACGGTCCGAACGCTCTGATCGACGAGGACCTGCCAACCGTAATCCTCGCCACCAAGGACGATAACGACCCCAACTCGGTGCTGCGCTACGAAAAAACCTGCTCCAACCTGAAAGAAGTAACCGCGCGTTCCGGTAAAGTGATCGCGATTGCCACCGAAGGCGACGAGGAGATCCGCGAGTCCGCTGATCACGTTCTCTACATTCCAGCGGCGCCAGAGCTGTTGATGCCGATTCTTGAGATCGTGCCCCTGCAATTGCTGGCATACCATATCGCGGTGCGCCGTGGTTGCGATGTCGATCAACCGCGCAACTTGGCCAAATCAGTCACGGTCGAATAACAGCCACGCTTGGCTTTGCGCACTTGAATTTACCAGTGACGTGAATGATCTAAATTGCGTTTTGCGCAGAAACATTGGCGGGGCACCGTGCAGTAGCTTCCGGGAGCATCAACGTTAGCCCTTAATAAGGAGTAGAGCTTTGTCTCAGGATGCTTATATTTATGACTTTCTGCGTACTCCTATAGGCCGGCAAGCCGGCAAACTTGCCGCAGTGCGCCCGGACGATATGGCGGCCATGGTTCTACGTACGGTGATTCAACGCAATCCCTTCCCTGCCGAGGCATACGAGGACGTTGTGCTCGGCTGCGCCAACCAGGCGGGCGAAGATTGCCGTAATGTCGCACGCCATGCTGCCTTGCTTGCGGGACTCCCCGTCGAAGTGGCGGCGCAGACGATTAACCGGCTCTGCGCATCTGGGCTCGCCGCTGTTCTCGCGGCTGCAAATTCAATCCGGTGCAAGGAAGGCGAACTGTTTCTGACGGGTGGAGTGGAAAGCATGAGCCGGGGCCCGTTCGCAGTCGCCAAAGCAGAAGCCGCCTATACTCGCGAATTTAAAGTTTTCGACACCTCATTGGGAGCTCGCTTCCCAAATCCCTGCTTTGTTTCGACCTTCGGCAACGATGCTCTGGCAGAAACAGCCGACAATGTTGCAAGAGAAATCGGCGTAACCCGCGAGGAATCGGACGTATTCGCTTTGGCGTCGCAGAACAAGTATGCCCGGGCCAAAGCCGCCGGTTACTTCAAGGATGAAATCATGCCGGTTCCGGTACCGGCTCGAAAGGGTCCGCCGGTCGTAGTTGAGGAAGATGAACACCCGCGTCCTGAGACCACTGCGGAGGCATTGGCAAAGTTGCGCCCGATGTTTCCCGGCGGCGTCACGACCGCCGGCAATGCATCTGGCATTAACGATGGGGCTGGCGCGTTGATTGTAGGCTCTCTGAAAATTGGCGAGAAATATGGTGTTAAGCCTCTGGTTCGCATCGTCGCCAGTGCCGTAGCAGGTGTTCCCCCGCGCGTCATGGGACTCGGTCCGGTGCCCTCAACAAAGAAGTGCCTGGAGCGGGCCGGACTATCGCTCAAAGACATTGACGTCATCGAAATCAACGAAGCCTTTGCCGCCCAGGTTTTAGGCTGCCTGAAACAACTGGGAATTGCTTACGACGATAGCCGTGTCAATCCCAACGGTGGCGCGATTGCGATCGGACACCCGCTGGGTGCTTCTGGCGCACGACTCACCATGACGGCCGTGCGCCAACTGTTGCGGCAAGGCGGGCGCTACGCGCTGATTACGGCGTGCATCGGCGTCGGCCAAGGTATGACTGCTATTGTGGAGCGCGCGTAGTATGGCCTTCACAGGATGGGCGTTTGTCGGGTAACTATTTCCGCGGCATTTGGTTTGTTTTATGAATATTCTTGTCTGCCTGAAACAAATCCTTGACCCGGAGGTTCCGGCGCGCGATTTCACTATTGATCCGGTCAAGCGCCAAGCCGAACGCGGGTCGGCTAATCTCGTCACCAACATTTTTTGCGAAAACGCGCTCGAAACCGCGCTCCAGTTCCGTGCGCGAATGGGCGACATCAAGATCACGGTGTTGTCGTACGGACCAGCTACGGCAGAGGAGGCGCTACGCAAGGCGCTTGCGATGAAAGCTGACGCGGCCGCACTCGTGACGAACAACGGTAATCCGAACCCGGATCCGCTTACGACGGCGCGGGTGCTGGCCGCCGCGATTCGGAAGCTCGGTAATTTCGATTTGATCATGGTAGGCCGGGAGGCAGGAGACTGGGGCGCAAGCCAAACCGGAGGACTGCTGGCCGAAGAGCTTGAGCTACCCTGCATATCGTTCGCCGACAACATTGACAGTGTTGGTGGCCAGTTGCGCGTCAGGCGACAAACGGATTCTGGTTGGGAACTACTGGAGGCAAAGACTCCGCTGGTGCTAACCATCAGCAACAACGAACACAACGTGCCGCGGATTCCGAAAGTGCGGGACGTGATG
The DNA here is from genome assembly GCA_049519595.1 of Candidatus Korobacteraceae bacterium. GTDB lineage: Bacteria > Acidobacteriota > Terriglobia > Terriglobales > Acidobacteriaceae > CAWBRT01. The sequence goes on from JBEKQP010000034.1 coordinate 24,912, forward strand.
ATGTCATTCCGCCAGCCGCTGACGAAATGGACCGTCGAAGATTTGGGATTAGATGCCGGCGAGGTAAATGCCGGCGATTCTTATTACAAAGTGGTTGAACTTTCCGTTCCAACGAAAGAAGCGCATTGCGAGTTCGTCGCAGGCGACACGCCCGAAGAAAGGGTCGAGGCATTTGCCCAACGCATCGCGGCGGTGACGAGCGCAATTTGAATCAAGCCTTCTATGGAATTCATAACGGTCAATTAAAGGCTATCTTATGCAGGACGTAGTTAGCTGTCTCTTCGCCTCCGCCGGGCTCGACAAAGGCGCGCAAGGACTTCTTGGTGCGGCGCGCCGCCTTGCCGGCGAACTTGGGGGTGCACTACGTGTCATCGTCATCGGTGCCGGGGCCGATGCTTTTGCTTCTGAACTTGCTCTTATTGCCGACTCGGTCATCGTAGCTGATGCGCCGGAACTTGCGGAATATCAGCCTGAAATTTGCCTCAACGTACTAACGCAACTTTGCCGTGAGCTGTCACCCCGGGCGATTTTGCTCTCCAACGACACCTATAGCCAGGAAATCGCCGCCCGGTTGGCGCACAGGCTTGGCGGCAGTGCTGTCGGTGATGGCGTTGGCCTGCAAGTGCAGAGCGACAAATTGCGCGTCGTGCGCCAAGTTTATGGCGGCAAGGCACAGGCGATTATCGAACTTCAACGCTATCCTGCGGTCGTGTGGCTGCGCTCCCGTGCATTTGAGCCGGCAGCACCAAGTGCAGCTTCCGGCGAGGTCACACGTGCCGTGCTGCAAGTCAACTCGGACGTGCCGACGCGCATCATCGAACGCAATCGTGAGGAAGGTGGGAAGATTCGCCTCGAAGATGCGAACGTGATTGTTTCCGGCGGGCGCGGCATTGGCGGAGCAGAGCCGTTCAACACTGAGTTGCGGCCACTGGCGGACTTAATGGGAGCTCAGCTGGCAGCAAGCCGCGCAGCTTGCGACGCGGGCTGGGTACCGCCCACCTGGCAGGTGGGTCAAACCGGCAAAAAAGTCGCGCCGGAGTTGTATCTCGCTATCGGCATCAATGGCGCCAGTCAGCACATAGCGGGTATTTCCGAAGCCAAGAATATCGCGGCAATCAATATAGATTCCGACGCCCCGATATTTAAGTATTGCCGCTTTGGCATCGTCGCCGACTATCGTAAAGTAGTGCCATTGCTGCGAGACAGGCTTGCGACTCTAAGCAAATGAATCCAACGGAAGCCACCCGTCAGATCTACTGGAACATCTCCCACGTGTGGGTGATGTATGTGATGTTGCTGCCGATGCTGGCAGTCGCCGGGTACGGTATCTATCGTCACGGCACCGCGCGCGACAGTTACGCGGGACTGTTCCATCGATTTATTCTTTTCGGTTTTATTGTTCTTGGCATTGCCACGACAATCGTGGCCATCGACGCTGATCTTGGTATCCATGTCATGCGTGGTGGACTGTATCTCTACTTCCAGTCCTTGGTTGTCGATGTTTTTGGCGTTCTTGTACTAATTGGTGCGCTGATGGCCGCTGGCCGGCGTTTTGTGGCCCACCCCAAAGAACTTGTTTATACCGATGAAGCCGTGTGGATTCTAGTCGGCGTCTTTGTGATTGTGTCGACAGGGTTTTTTCTGGAAGGCTTACGCATTGCCGCGACGAACGATCCCTGGGCTGCATGGTCTCCCTTTGGCAACCTCGCGGCTCGATTGCTGCGCCCAGTGATGGGGACGAACGCGATGCAGCAGGCTCATCGCGTGACATGGTGGTTCCATCTTGCCGTGAGCTTCGGCTTTATTGCGTGGTTGCCCTATACCAAGATGATGCACGTGCTCACAGGGCCTATCAGTATCTATGCCGCAAACCTGGACCCCATCGGAGCTTCGCTAAAGAACATAGATTTCGAATCGAGCGCCAGCTTTGGCGTTAACTCCCTGAGAGCGTTTACCTGGAAAGATCTGCTCGACCTGGACGCTTGCACCGAGTGCGGACGATGCACATCGGTGTGTCCGGCAAACACCGTTGGCAAGGAACTTTCTCCCCGCGATGTCATCATCCAACTCAGAAATCTGATGCGTGAACGTCCGCGCGAAGTCTTTGGAGTCGGCCCGGTACATGGAAATGGGGTCTCTGGCGGAGAAGCCGCTGTACCCGATCAGAATTCCTCAAACGGCGACGCGGTTGCACCACTGGCAATCATCGGCGCAGTCCCGGGGACATCTCCAGAACGGCTATGGCAATGCACTACCTGCGCGGCGTGCGTAGAAGTCTGTCCGGTGTTTATCGAACAGATGCCGAAGATCGTGGACATGCGCAGGTACCAGGTCATGGAACAGTCCGATTTTCCGGTCTCTATGCAGGCGGCGCTCACGTCGCTCGAGTCGCGCAGCCATCCGTTCCCCGGCACGCAGGCTTCACGTCTGGACTGGACGGATGGACTGAATGTCGCTCTGATCAAAGACAGCCAACCCGAAATCCTGCTCTGGGTGGGTTGCGGCGGCGCGCTCCTGGAACGCAACCAGAAGGTCATGCGGGCAACCGCGAAACTTCTTCAAGCAGCCGGCGTAAAATTTGCAATCCTCGGTCGCGAGGAAAAGTGCTGCGGTGATCCGGCACGGCGTATTGGCAACGAATTCCAGTTCGAGTCGCTGGCCAAAGACAACATCGCAATCCTCAACAATTACGCCGTGAAGAAAATCGTCACCACCTGCCCGCATTGCTTTAATACGTTGAAGAATGAGTATCCGTATCGGGGCGGGAATTTCGAAGTCCGCCATCACACTGAGTTCTTTGCCGACTTGGTGCGGCAGGGCAAGCTTAAGCTTTCTGCCGAGTCGGACAAGAAGATCGCTTTCCACGATCCCTGTTACCTGGGCCGCCACAACGGCATCTATGACGAGCCGCGTAGCTTGGTGCGCATGTCGTCGCGCGTTGCGCCGGTAGAGTTGCAGCGTACCCGCTCCACCAGCTTCTGCTGCGGTGGCGGCGGTGGCATGAGCTTTGCGGAGGAACCGCCCGCGCAGCGGGTGAATCAGGAGCGCGCCCGCGAAATCCTTGCCACTGGCGCTGATGTGGTCGCCGTCGGATGCCCGTTCTGCCTAACCATGATGGAGGACGGAATCGACGCACGTAAGGGTGATCGCGAGGTGCGTGTGAAAGACGTTTCCGAATTGCTGGCTGAAGCATTGCAACCACACACAAAACCGTAGCTGAGCAACCGTACTGCGGCATCGGTCAGATTTGAATTAAAGCCGAGGCTCTGTTGCGTGTACTATTGTCCGCAGCGGTTTGAAATCGACCATAGCAGCCAAGATATAGACTCTGCGTTCCATGAGGTGACGAGTGGGAGACAATCGCAACGACATGTCTAGGGCAAAAGAGCACTCCGTTCTGACGCGCCGCAGCCTTCTACAGGGTGCAGGTGGACTCATCGCGGCCTCGGCGCTTCCGGCAAATGGAGCGGCGCTTGCGGGGCTCCCCCTCAACCAAACGCCTCCAAAGGCAACTTTGCCGGTGGCTCCCGACCTCACCGGCCAGTTGGCGCGCTACATGGTGAAGGCCCGGGAGAGTAGTCTGCCACCAAAGGTATTGCTGGATACCAAGCATCGTGTCCTGGACACGATGGGCGCCATGGTTTCAGGGTCACGTCTCAAGCCTGGGGAACTGGCCATCCGTTACATACGCGCGCAAGGCGGCGTGCCGGAAGCATCGGTTCTCGCCACCGATATCAAGACATCCGCCGTCAACGCTGCTCTGGTCAATGGGATGTTCGCGCACTCGGACGAAACCGATGACGTCGACCCATTAACCAAAGCGCATCCGGGCTCTGGTGTAGTTCCTTCCGCCTTGGCCATGGCGGAGCGGGAGCAACGCTCTGGAATGGAAGTGCTCAGGGCGGTGGCGCTTGGTTACGATGTCGGTTGCCGTTTTGTCGTCGCTCTTGGACACGACCAGGTGCGCGCCGGCCACCGCGGCATCGAGGCTCCCGTCTCCACGATGGGCGGCATGGCAGCGGCGGCCTCACTGGCCCGCCTGGATGAAACTGGGATGCGCTATGCGATTTCCTATGCAGCGCAGCAGGTTTCCGGTCTCTGGAGCTGGGTCCAAGATCCCGATCACATTGAAAAGGCCTTTGACATCGGCGGCATGGGCGCCCGCAACGGCGTCACTTCGGTGGTCATGGTGCAGGCGGGATTTACCGGCGTCCGCGATGTATTGAGTGGAAGGCACAACGCGATGGAGGCACTTTCCTCCAGGCCGCACCCCGAGGAGATAATGGCCGATCTGGGCAGCCGTTTTTTTGTCTCGGAGACGGGCATCAAAACGTATTCCGTGGGCTACCCCAACCAAGCCCCCCTGGATGCCTTCTTCGCCCTTCGCCGGCAGTATGGCCTGCGCACCGACAATGTCGAGCGTATTGTTGTCCGGCTGCCGGAGGACGGGCCCGGCATCGTCAGTAACAGTCCGATGCCCGACGTCAACTGCCAGTACCTCATGGCCACGGCGCTGATAGACGGTGCCGTCTCGTTTACCAATAGCCACTCGCGCGAGCATATGGCTGACCCACAAATACGCGCCGTCATGCAACGCGTGCAGGTGATCGGAGATGCCAAACTGAACGACCCCGCCGCACCACGCAGCGGACTGGTCGAGGTGACCCTGCGCGACGGCCGGACCGTGAGCCACTTCACCCGCTTTCCCCCGGGCACGAAAGAGAATCCCGTGGATACGGAGGGCGTGAACGCGAAGGCGAGAGACCTGATGGCGCCCGTGCTTGGTACCAAGCGGACGGAGGCTCTCATCCAACAGGTGAACGCACTGGAAGAGGTGGGCAATATGCGTGAGCTTATCCGCTCCTTGCTTGCACTCTAGAGCTTATTTCAGAAATCAATGCTTGAGGAACGGCGAGCTTCCTCGGGGCTCTGTCGTTGCCTTCAGTCGCGCGTGGACGACATTAGCTCGTCCAAATGCACCGCGGTTACGCCCGTTGCTGCACGGGCCACGCGCTCGATCTCCTGGACCTCGCCGAGTCGCGATACCTTGCCTGTGATCGTGATCTCCCCTTCAAAGGCCTGAACGTCAAGTTCCAGGTCGGAGGTCTTTGGGTCGATTACCAGGTCGGCTTTGACGCGACTGGCCAACACTAAGTCATCCATCCGCTTCCGGCTTTCGGCCGTGAACTCGAAACAAATCTCGCGGGCCAATCCCGAGATGACGTGGCAAGCCTCCTCAATCCCCATTTTCTCGAGATTAATCACAATATCGTACAGGGCGGGATCACCCCAGTTCACGCCATATAGAAACTGAGTCCACCTCTGGCGATCCTCGTCGGCTTTCTGGAGAAAAGCGATGGTTTCATCCCTGCCGTACTTGAGCCGATCCTGCGCGATGCGGATGCGAAACTCGAGCGGCGCGATGATACGGGTACGCAGCACGTTGGGCCCTCCTCTCAACAGCAGATGGCCCGCGTTGCCGTGGTAGATGGCGTTCCCCGTCTTGACCTCTTCGGTCAGCGCGGCCTGAATAAGAGTCAGGTACACGTATCGCTTATGGCTGAAACGCTCCAGGAATCCAGGTGGTCTTTGCAGCGCGTCCCTCAGAACGTCCTGTGATACCCCGTGCGCTGCGGCTCGCTCGACGATCACTTCTCGATCCACACAGCGATATTCGAGTTTCCAGGCGAGACACTCCGCCAATAGTTCGCCTCCGCTGAACGCCCCGCGAGAGATGGTGATCACACACATCGAAGACTCCTCCTCTGCTCAACCTGTCTTTGACTGTTGATTGCGATCCTGTGCGGATTCCAATTCACAGCTTATGTCCCGATCCCACGCCGGACCCCGGCGTCACCGGACGAGGTCAAGGCCCCATGTCGCTGCTGCGCGTCGCACCCGCCCCGGCCGATGTTGCGGTGGCGTGCCCCTCCGATCCAGGCTGCGAAATCAGGACTCCGCCGTCCTGTGCCAGCGCTGCTGTTGCACCCGCACCCGCCCGCGCTGCCATAGCGCGCTGTGCTGGTTCAGGCCGTAGTATCGGTCGCGCCTCGGCGGGAATACGCTTCTTGGCTCCGCCAAAAAGGACAGCCAGAGCGTCAATTCCGAATCCTGCAATAACGGCCAGGATTACAGCCAGAATGCCATATTCATATGGATGCTCTCGCGCGGCATTCGCCATAAACGCAGGAAACCCGACTTCGACTAGCTTCAGCGTAGCTCCACTTTGGCCGATTACTCGGTCGTTGCGGCATGCATAGACTTCCACTTGGTACGAACCCGGTGTGGCTAGCTTGGGCCAACCAATATCCAAAGTGTAACGCGCTTCGCCATTTCCGATTTCAACCACGTGAACCCGGTCCGCTATTCTGCGATAGCGGCCTTCTTCCTTTTTCAAATCCAGGTAATGATCGCCAATCAACTTCAGAGCTTCTGGGTCACGCAAGCCGTGCTCGGTGCGAATATGCATCCGATTCCTGATTGAGAGCTCGTCCAGTGCATAAGCATCGATTGTCTCCCGATCCAGGAATGTGTGAACGTCCTCGGAACTGAAGCGCAAGAACAACGATGGGGGACCGGTCACGTGGACCTTGTCGACATTGATCCAGATCGGGCCGACGCGCTCTTTCTTGTTAAAAACTTCGTCTGTGGAGACTCCTCTCAGGACCACCATTATTTTCGAGCCGCTTGGGGCCGTGCCTTCCATCTGTAAGCGCGAGCCGTTATAGAAGGCCCCCATCTCGATCGTCTCAGGTGTAAGTTTCAGTGTGACCGGCTGGGACACTTCCGCGGAGGCGCTTGGGCAAACAATAGTGGCCAAAACGGCTGCGAGCGCGGGCAGGAAATTAAACCTGAGGATGGATTGCCATGACCTCAATGCCATAAAGATGACCTCACGAAATCCTGCACGCGAGCCAGTGTTGCGTTGTGATCGATCGGCTTCAGCAAGGCATGCCCTCCGGCGCCAGAAAGCGGGTTCGATGGGGGCACCACGATTCCAACCGCCATCTTCAGGCCCACAGCAAGTGCTAAAACCCCCAGCACGATCAGCAACTGCTCGCCCCGCATATGCCGGCTCACGCGAGCGCCAATTTGAGCGCCAATGGTTGACCCCGCCGCAATTAGCAAGGCCAACACCAAATCAACACTGTGATTGCTGGCAGCCTGCATGAGCGTGACACCCATACAGGTAAACAAAATTTGGAACAGATCAGTTCCCACTGCTACGTGTGCCGGCATGCGCAGCAGGTAAACCATCGCCGGCACCATGATGAAACCACCACCGACACCCATGAGCGCCGTCATGATTCCAACCAGCGAACAAAGAAAAAATGGCAGCAGGACTGAGTGGCGTACGCCCGACCTCGTGAAATCTGTTTGGAAAGGCAGCCGCGCCAGGAAGGACGTAAATGCATTCGATCCGGCCTTGCGCATTCTCGGCGCCATGACCCCGCGGCGCAGCTTTGCAATGCTGTTATAGACCATGAAGCTGCCGAGGCCGCCCAGGACCACGATATACATTACGCTAATCAGTAAGTCTGCATTCCCGCGCGCCCTTAATATCTTCACGGCCTGTACTCCGATCGCGGAACCGAACAGGCCGCCGAGCAGGCACGTGCCTCCCATCTTGAAGTCCACGTTATTTAACCGAAAATGGGCTGCCACTCCCGAAGCGGAAGTCGCGATAATTGCGTTTGTATCGGAGGCAGCCGCAACGATCGGCGGGATGCCAATCATCATGAGAATGGGGGTCATGAGAAACCCGCCGCCGACGCCAAGCAGTCCAGACAAAAAGCCGATCACCACGCCTACCGAGGCCAGTAGCCCCATGTTGATTGAAACTCCCGCAATTGGCAAAAGAAGCGGAAGCGCAAGCATGCCGATAGCAACAATGACCAAACCGATCATACTGGGACCCCGATGGTAGTTAAACCGTCAAACGATGGCCCTGTCTGATGCTGGCAACTCCTGTGAGCTTTCAGTCACCTGAGACTGCTCGACAAAATCTCATGGATTGCGATGTAAACATATGGGCTGAGTCACATCGGTCTTGTGCAAAGGGCTTGTTCGGCTGCTGCATTTTGCATCACTTATTGAAACACTTGCAGTTATTCAAAGTCATGCCAGCCAAGTACTGCGGTATCTGCCACACGGTCAATTAGATTCGGAGATGGAAGTGATGGTACGGACGAACCTAAGAATGTCGAACGCACGTTCCCGCGAAGTGTAGCTCTCGTGCTTCTCGAATTCGCTACACCCTTACCAAACGAATGAAGCGGACCGTTGTCAGCGGTCCGCTTCGTCCCTCTAATCTACAAGTTTGGGTGGTTTACTTTCCGCTCGCAGACGCCTTCGGCGCCTGGCTTGCGGCCTTCAGCGTCGGAGCAGATGGGCGGAAAGATCAATTGGGTCAAGAGTGTCTGCCGCTATTGCGGCACCGGCTGCGGACTTTATATTGGGGTTGAGAACGGCAAGGTCATGGCCGTCAAGGGCGACACGGACAACCGCAAGAACGGCAAGCTGGAACGTGCGACCTGGGACGAAGCCATGTCCCTGGTGGCTTCCAAATTCAGAGATACCATCGCGAAATACGGTCCCGATTCCGTCGGCTTCTACGGCTCCGGGCAGGCGCTCACGGAAGAGAGCTATTGCGCGAACAAACTGTTCAAGGCCGGCATACGCACGAACAACCTCGAAGGCAACCCGCGGCTTTGCATGGCCTCCGCTGTCGCCGGCTACCTGACCACATACGGCAAAGACGAGCCCATGGGCTGCTACGAGGACATCGATCACGCCGACGTGTTCTTCATCATTGGCTCGAATACCGCAGAAGCGCACCCCATACTTTTCGAGCGCATCGTAAAGCGCCAGAGCGCAAACCCTGCGGTGAAGGTGATCGTACTGGACCCGCGCCGCACGCCCACCTCGCGCATTGCGAACTTGCACATCAGCTTTACCCCCGGTACTGACATGGCCATTCTCAACGCCATGGCGAACGTGCTGATCACCGAGAAGTTGATTGATGAGGACTTTCTCAAAACGCACGTCGCTTTTGGCGAAGGTGCCGAGGCCAACAAGACTGGGACGATTACAAGACATTCGTTGCGCAATACACGCCGGACAAGGCAGCCCAAATCTCAGGCTGCCGAGCTGAAGACATTGTGCGGGCCGCGCACTGGTTCGGCGACAAAAAAGCCGCCACTATGTCCCTGTGGACCATGGGCTTGAACCAACGCACAAAAGGCGTCTGGGCCAACAACCTTGTCCACAACCTGCACCTGCTCACAGGCAAGATCGGCAAGCCCGGCTCGACGCCGCTCTCGCTTACGGGGCAGCCCAATGCTTGCGGTGGCGTCCGCGACGGTGGCGCGCTCTCGCACCTGCTGCCCTATGGACGCCTAATAGCGAACGACAAGCATCGCGCCGAAGTCGAGAAAATCTGGAACGTGCCACCCGGCACGATATCCCCAAAGCCCGGGCTGGCGACCGTCGATTTGTTCCGCGCACTCGAAGAGGGCAAGGTCAAGGCGCTGTACGTGATGTGCACCAATCCGGGCCAGTCGCTCCCGAATGTGGATCGTTACCGCAAGGCGATGTCCAAAGAGGATAACTTCCTTGTCGTCGCCGACTCATATCATCCGACACGCACTACCGAACTGGCCGACGTGGTGCTCCCAGCCGCGCTCTGGGCGGAAAAAGAAGGTGTCTATGGCTGCACCGAACGCCGCTATCAACTGCTCCAGAAAGCAGTCGAACCGACTGGCGAGGCGCGGCCTGATTTTGAGATCCTGCGCGATCTGGCACGCCGCCTCGGACACGGCAATCTAGTTGATTGGAAGAGCCTCGACGAGGTCTGGGACGAACTTCGCGCCCTCAGCAAAGGCACCGCGTACGACTTCAGCGGCATGACGCGCAATCGTATGCGCGCCGCGCACGGGCTGCTGTGGCCCATGCCAAATGAATCTCATCCCGGCACGAAACGCCGCTACGTCAAGGGCGAAGACCCGTTAGTCGGGCCGGAGTGGCCGCAGCGCATCCAATTTTATGGCCGCCCCGACAACAAAGCGGTCGTCTGGCTGCGCCCGCACAAACCGCCCGAGGAAGTGGTGGATGCTGAATACAACTACTATTACACCACCGGCCGCAACCTGGAGCATTGGCACACCGGCACGATGACGAAGAGCTGCAAGGAACTGCGCCATGCCAACTACGAGTCGATGGCGGAGATCAACGCTGCTGATGCCCAAAAACTCGGGTTAAAGCGTGGCAAGCAGAAGTTCCACGTCAAGGTTACCGAGTTCTCCAAGCCCGGACTTATCTATGTGCACATGCATGACCCGGACCACATGTGCAATCGGGTGACGATCGATGCGGTCGATCCGATATCGAAACAGCCTGAGTACAAGGTCTGCGCGGTCAAGATGGAGAAGGTCTAATGGTTGTCTCTGGCGTGATTGTTGAAACTGTTGCTGGACGTATCGCCGCTGTTGCCTCGCGCCTGGTACAAGTTGCGGGCATCGAGGTCAACGGTACCGACGGCGTGCAGAGATTGTCCACCATCTGGAAGGCGCGCAGCGGAGATGCAATGGAGAAGCTTGCCGAGACGCTGCTGAAAGCCGATCAGGAAATCCTCGGCATCTACCCTGCGTTCGTGGGTAGAGAATAGCTACAGAGATGACTCATGGAGCCTATGGGGCGTCGCGTTTCGGCGGCGGCATCACTATGTTCCCGTTTTTCTTCAGACGATAGGCTGGTCGGCGGTAAGTTTGTGGGTCACAAGGACCTCCTTGTGACCCTTTCTACGCAAACCTTCGAAACCACACAACATCTTGGTGAATGTCAGTTCAAGATTGCCGCGAGATCCTCTTGCGGAGTAGTAATTGCCATGATGTTGAATTTCTCCTGCAGCACGCCCAGAACGGCAGGCGTGATGAAGGCCGGCAGTGTTGGGCCAAT
>JBEKQP010000035.1:0-26151 GCA_049519595.1 Candidatus Korobacteraceae bacterium
TCCGAAGCCGCGCCGAATAGCTTCTGGAGTGCGATAATCGTTGCGCTCGCATGGGAATGCAAGAAACAACCACGGAAGAACCTCATGTCCGGCGGCAACGGCTGGCGGAGTTAGCCCTCCTTTTTCTGAAGCTTGGCACGATCGCGTTCGGTGGCCCCGCCGCGCACATCGCCATGATGGAGCAGGAGGTCGTGCAGCGCCGGCATTGGTTGACCGAATCCGAATTCCTCGACCGCGTCGGCGCCGCGAATCTCATCCCTGGTCCCAGCTCAACCGAGTTGGTGATCCACATCGGCCATCGTCGCGCGGGGTGGGCGGGCCTCATCGTCGCCGGATGCTGCTTCATTCTGCCGGCAGCATTTAGCGTTGGCCTGCTGGCCTGGGCCTACGTTCGCTTTGGCACATTGCCTGTAGCCTCCGGCCTGCTCTACGGCGTCAAACCGGTCGTAATTGCCGTAGTCTTGCAGGCGCTCTGGAATTTTTCCCGCACTGCGATTCGCAACCGCTGGCTCGCGCTGATAGGGGTAACGGCAGCCGCACTGGCACTCGTGCCACTGCATCCCCTGCTGGTGCTGGTCGCGGGCGGCGCTTTGGCCGGGATAAAAAGCCTTTTCTCGCGCACGCAGACGCCCCCCAAGTCCGCAGGCGCCATGATTTTGATTAGCTCAAAAGCGGCAGCCAGTGGCGTGGCCGCCGCAACCGCCGTCGGCTTTGGCGCCATCTTCACCAGCTTCGTCAAAATAGGTTCGGTGCTTTTTGGCAGCGGATATGTATTGCTCGCTTTTCTCCGCGCGGAGTTTGTTGAACGGCGCGGCTGGCTCACTTCGCAGCAACTGCTCGATGCGGTTGCCGTTGGGCAGATCACTCCCGGACCTGTTTTTACGACTGCAACGTTTATCGGATATCTTCTTCACGGTCCGGCCGGAGCCTTCGCCGCCACCGCCGGAATATTTCTTCCCGCCTTCGTGTTCGTGGCGGCTAGCGCGCCGTTGATCCCACTTCTGCGCCGCTCCCCCTTCGCCGGTGCGGTTCTCGACGGAATCAATGTCGCCGCGCTGGCGCTGATGGCGGTCGTGACCTGGCAGCTTGGAGCTGCCGCCCTGGTGGATTGGCTGACCGTGTTGATTGCCGCTGTCGCTGCCGTGCTGCTGTTCCGCTGGCGCGTGAACTCCGCCTGGCTAATCCTTGCCTCCGCTGTTCTAGGAATCCTTGTCAAGGGCCGGTAGTGGGTCAATTTGGACGGTGCTTGGAGAATGGCCCACGTCAGGATGGTCAGCCTCAGGCCGCGTAGACTCTACGAACTTCCTAACGGGTCCGACGTCCCCGCCGGACGGCTCAGATGAACGAAGCTGACAAAGCCCGACGAAACGTTCTGATACCGATCGACGATCGACGATCCCGCAACGGTCAGCCCTGGGAGCGCAATCCCCGCCCATAACTTCACGATCAACAGCAACGAACGAATACGCAGTTGCAAAGCCTCTTCCACTACCCTTCGCGCAGTCGCGGCAACTTCGGGATTCGGGCTGGTTTTCGCCGGGTCCGCCATGGCGATCAGTAGCGCCGCATTGTGTGCAACCGCCTTGACATAAGCCAAAGCCGCGATCTGCCGCTGGCGCTGTACCGCGCGGAACGCGGCGGGCGCGAGCTTCTCACGCAGGTAGCGGGTTTCATTGGCGTCGACAAGATTGCGGAACGCGGCGATATCGACAGGCACCAGCTGCCGGCTGAGTTCGTCGTAGCTTTGTGCCGACAGAACACTACGGCGCGCTATATAAAACGCAAAGAGCAGCGCGGAAACAATCCCGATGATCAGAAAAATCGCGATCATGAAAACTCCGGCGTGTCTTTCCGGTCAGCGAGCATGCCGATGATTACGCAAGATAGCTTGAACTTAGCCCAGGTGTCGCCCTGGAGCATACAAAACACATCCACGTTCTATTTACGGAACAGGTTCGCGGTTTCGTTTCGGAAATCGCCCGAATCGATGTACTCTTGCTAGACACGTCGCGTAATCCGGCAGGCGTAGCTGAGGGGGCTGAATGCCACTGTTCAGTGCTTCGGAAGATTTCACCCGTCGCACCTTGTCTGCAATACCCGGGCTTTTGTCTCGTCTGGCTTATATCACCAGCCTTCGAGATGAGAAAGGAAACTACCGGCATTGGGGGCTGGCACGCACCCATGGAACTGCTGCTGCCACGGAAGCCATGTGCCGCGCGCACCTGGAAGTGCTGACGGAGGTGCTTCGCACGCCGCTGCCTCAACTCATGCGGGAGGTGGAAGATACTCAGCAAGTCGCGCTCGGGGCGCCACAGGTTCTGCTCAAGAAATCCGCTCCTCTGCCATCGATTGTGCCGGACGGGGCGCACACCGCCATGCTCAGCCATGCCAAGGCTACAATTCTCGCGTTGCGCGCGTTGGAAGACGCGAGGAACTGGTTGCAAACCAGTCATCAAGCCGCATAGCAATCCCAACGACCTGTCCCAGGATTTCCGCCTCGTTCGGCTGCTTGAGAGAACGAGGAAGCTCCGGCGAGAGCGGATGCGGCTGCAGGATCAGCGAATCTCCCACCACCGCGCACCACGAACACATAAACCCTTCGCGCGTCTCGACAAAGTAAACCGGCCGCTCATATTCGGAGCGCCACGTTCCTTCCTGAACTTTGTTGCGTGACTCGTCGACCTGCACAAAAGTACCCGGCAGCAGCAGCGGGTACATGGTGAGATCCTCGCTGCCAATGTATCCATAGACAAAGCGATCTTGCTGCAGGTGGGCCAGGTGCGAAAGCGGAACCAACCCCCAGCGCTGTATCATCCGACTCATGTTCGTCGTACGCCTGGCATCGAAGCCAGGATCGATTTCCGTCGGCAGATACAACGCCGTTGCGCTTGCCAGTGTCTCCGAAAGATGCGAACGCGGAGGCTCGCTCAGCGACAAGTCTCCGGCTGTCTGGTTGACGTCAATCCCATACCAAGACAGCAGCTCGCGCACGTCACGCCGATAAATGATGCTGAACGAGTACAGCCGGAAGATGCTGGGGATGACTCCTTTCGTCTCAATGTCGGATAGTCTGCTTAACGGAACACCAAAATCGTCGTTCTGGTGTTTCGACGCAATCCGTAAACTTGCCGCTTCCACTTCTCGAATGGTGAATCCCAACTGCTCACGAAGCGCCCTGAGCTTTTGCCCTGCCGTGGTCAACAGCATGCCCCCTATCGTTCTCAGAACTAAAGCTAGACCTAACAAAGTACAGGAAGATAAAGAACTTTTACAATCTGCAATCCGGGTGTATGGAATCCGTAACTCTGAAGCTGCCTCGCCGGAATGGCGCAAGCATCCAGCCGAAAACTCTCGGGAAGACTCAAGCAAAAGGTGAAATCCGGGCCCCGGAGCACGCGGATATTGCAGCGAAAGAGGCTGGCAGAGACTCTGGACGGCGTGATGTGCCCCGGATCACGTCTGAGTGTGATATCTGTAGTTGACCCCCATACCGTTCTGGCTGGACAATGGAGTTGGAGTTGAAAATGATTTTCAGATTCGCAAGCCGGACCCCATCCTCCAAGACGCGCCCGCTTTTTCGTGCTGCAAAGCATGTCGGCCGCCGTCCCGCATCGGGGTCTCTGGAGAATGCTGCTTCCGCGCCTGCCGAGGCATCGGCCTCCGGGGCAAACGCTATCGATTCCAGCCGGAGAATACAGTTTCTGCCGCTTTGCGATCTTCCTCAGGGTGTTCACGCTATCATTCACGAGATTTGTCTGCCGGCAAGTGCGGCCGATCAAGTCATGCTGTTTGGATTCATGAGCGGCGTCGAGGTCGTCTCCGGCCAATCCGGTCCCGGCGGTGATCCTAGAGTTTACCGGCTCGACGGAACGGATGTAGCGATCCGGCGCGCTACCGCAAGACACATCATGGTGCAAATTCAGGAGCAGGCCTGATGTCGTCGCGCGAGTGCTGTGGCCCTTCCATAGGCACAGGGGTACTGGAAGGTGTTGACCAGAAATCGATCCGTACGATCGCTCTCGTAGGGCCTCCCAATTCCGGCAAGACCACGTTGTTCAATCAGCTTACGGGACTCAACCGCAAGGTGGCGAATTTCCCTGGCGTCACCGTCGAACACTTCACCGGACACATCACTTTGCGGGATGGCAAGCGCGTCGCCCTGATCGACCTGCCTGGCATCTACAGCATGAACTCGAAATCCGAGGACGAGCAAGTCACGGTCGACGTTCTGCGCGGCAAAATGACGGGAATCGAGCTGCCGGACGCCATCGTACTGGTGCTCGACTCAACTAATCTTGGCCGTCACCTGGCGCTGGCGGCGCCGGTCATCAGCCTCGGATTGCCTACGCTGGTGCTGCTCAACATGGCCGATTCCTTGCGCGCCCGCGATGGCGATATCGATGTGCTATCGCTGGCAAGGCAGCTAGGCACCCCCGTAGCTCTTGTCAGCGCCGCCAGCGGAGAGGGCCTGGACGCCGTCGAGCGCTTCGTCAGTTCGGCCATGCACCAACCGCAACCGACTGAGTTGCCCATGCTGCACGATATCCGCGAGTGTCGGCAATGGGCTGAACGTATCAATCTTCAGTCCAATTACCGCAAACCGTTGCCCCCCGTGTGGACACGGCGCCTGGATGCCATTTATCTGCACCGTCTATGGGGTCCGTTGATCTTTTTCCTGGTGGTGATTGCCGTTTTCCAGACGATCTTTGCCGCAGGCCAGCCGATCTCCAAAATTCTTCAGGACGCGCTCGACTACCTGGGAGCCGCAATTTCTCCCCATGTCGGTAACGTTCTCATCCGCTCGTTGCTGATGGATGGCGCCTGGAAGGGCGTTTCCTCCGTGCTGGTCTTCCTGCCGCAGATTCTGCTGCTCTTTCTGCTCATCGGGGTACTGGAAGATTCGGGATACCTGGCGCGCGCTGCGGTAATCGCCGACCGCACCATGTCCCGCTTCGGATTGAACGGCAAGGCCTTTATCCCGCTGCTTTCGGCATATGCTTGCGCGGTTCCGGCCATCATGGCAACTCGCACCATCGAGAACAAGCGCGACCGCCTGGCCACCATCATGGTCGCTCCCTTCATGACATGTTCGGCGCGTTTGCCGGTTTACACCATGGTGATCGCCGCATTCGTGCCCAACGCGCGTATCGCCGGAGTATTCTTCGGTTCGCGCGCACTAGCCATGCTAGGGCTCTACGTGATCGGGTTTCTGGCCGCATTGTTCACCGCGCGCATGCTTAAGTCTTCCATCCTCAAGAGCAAGGATGTTCCTTTTCTGCTGGAGTTGCCGCCCTATCGCTGGCCGACCTTGCGCTCGCTGGGAATGCGCCTCTTAGATCGCACCAAAGCCTTCGTCTGGCGCGCTGGCACCGTCATTCTTGCGGTATCCCTGCTGCTGGCAATCCTGACTAACCTGCCGCTCCATCAGGGACAACCGCCGGCCATTCAGGACAGCGTCGTGGGACGCATCGGTCATTCCATTGTTCCGGTCATCGCTCCGCTCGGTTTCAACTGGAAGATTGGCGTCGGCCTGCTCACCTCGCTCGCCGCGCGCGAGGTCATCGTGGGCACGCTGGGCACACTTTATGGCGTTGATCCCCAACAACACGCAATGAACCTGCAACAGGCGTTGCACAGTGATCTGAGCCTGGGAGGTGCGGCCGCGCTGCTGATCTTCTTCGCCTTTGCCATGCAGTGCACTTCAACGCTGGCCGTTGTCCGGCGCGAGACCAATAGCTGGAAATGGCCCGCGCTTCAGTTCACCTACATGACAGTCATGGCTTACGGCGGGGCCTTCGTCGCGAAGCACCTGGTCGACGCCTTCTTCCGGTAGGCCGGATTCACCTCCGCAAAAAAGCCCACCACGAGGAAATGTGGTGGGCCGCTCACCACCGAGGGGCGAATAGCATCCTCGGTCTTTAGAGTGGGATGTAGGCCTCCCCTGCACCGGTTAGCCGCCCTGCCCAACATGACAAAATCTTCATCTTGCCGTGTCGGAACCGGCAGGTTCGAGCTTGATCTGCACGCTCCGGCCAGTATGAAATATCGTGAACCTTCCGGCGAGGTGTACCCTTTTACCGCTTGGGCGGCGAATGCAGGTCACTTGGGCCACGGCAACCTCTGCGCCGTGCCGCCAAAGGCGACGTAACAGCTATTACGCGAATTTCTGGACACCACTTCAGGTCCTGAGCACGCCTGAAAGCGCCTGCCCGGTATAGGACTTCTTTACCCGTGCAACCTGCTCCGGCGTTCCCTGGGCGACCAGGCGTCCACCTTCTTCGCCGCCCTCCGGCCCGAGGTCGATGATCCAGTCGGCGTTGCGGACAACATCGAGGTTATGCTCGATGATGATGATGGTGTTGCCCAGGTCGGTGAGCCGGTGCAGCACGTCGAGCAGCTTGTTCACGTCCTCGAAGTGCAGTCCCGTTGTCGGCTCGTCGAGCAGGTAGAGCGTGCGTCCCGTTTGGCGCTTGCTGAGCTCACGCGCAAGCTTGATGCGCTGCGCTTCCCCGCCTGACAACGTGACCGAGGACTGGCCAAGGTGTATGTAGCCGAGCCCGACGTCAACCAAGGTTTGTAACTTCTGCCGGGCTTGCGGAATGTTCTCCAGTACTCCGAGCGCGTCCGAGATCGGCGTATTCAGCAGGTCCGCAATCGAGTGGCCCTTGTACTTCACCGCCAGTGTCTCGCGGTTGTAGCGCTTGCCGCCGCAGACCTCGCAGAGCACGTAGACATCGGGCAGGAAGTTCATCTCGATGCGGCGCTCACCCTCGCCCTGGCAAGCCTCACAACGTCCTCCCGACACGTTGAAAGAGAAGCGGCCAGCCTTGTAACCGCGCTCGCGCGACTCCGGAAGCATGGCGTAGATCTCGCGGATATTGGTGAAGACTCCCGTGTAGGTCGCCGGATTCGAGCGCGGCGTACGCCCGATGGGCGACTGGTCGATGCGGATCACCTTGTCAATGTTTTCACTTCCGCTGATGGCGCGATGCTTGCCCGGGTTTTCACGCGAGCGGTAAAGCTGGCGCGCCAGCGCGCGGTAGAGGATGTCATTCACCAGCGTCGATTTGCCGGAGCCGGAGACGCCGGTCACAACCGTCATCATGCCCAACGGAAAACTGATGTCCAGGTTCTTCAAGTTGTTCTCTTGCGCCCCGAGAATTGCGATGGCCGCGCCATTAGGCTGCCGGCGCTCGTGGCGCACGCCGATCCTTCGGCGCCCGCTAATGTACTGGCCGGTCAGCGATTCGGGCTCATCGGCAATCTGGCTGGGAGTCCCGGCGGCGACTACCTCGCCTCCGTGCCGTCCGGCGCCGGGTCCAAGGTCAATGACGTAATCGGCGCGCCGGATGGTTTCTTCATCGTGCTCCACTACCAACACGGTGTTACCAAGATCGCGTAGAGATTCGAGCGATTGCAGCAGGCGGGCATTGTCGCGGTGATGCAGGCCGATCGAAGGCTCGTCCAACACGTAGAGCACGCCGCGCAGCTTGGAGCCGATCTGCGTGGCCAACCGGATGCGCTGTCCTTCGCCACCGGAGAGCGTGGCCGCCGAGCGATCCAACGCAATGTAGCCCAACCCTACGTGATGAAGAAAGCCAAGCCTCTCACCGATTTCGCGCAGCACGCGGCCCGCGATCTTCTCCTCGCGTTCGTTCAGGCGTATGGCACCCACGGCCTCAACGGCTCGCGAAACCGGGAGCGCGGTGAAGTCGGAGATCGACATGCCGTTGACTTTGACGGCCAGGCTCTCGGGCCGCAGGCGCTTGCCCTCGCAGCGAGGACACGGCGTGGCAGACATGTAGTTCATCAGCCACTCGCGGTAACTGTCGGAGTTCGACTCCTCGATCATCTGCCGCAGGAGAGCGAAAACCCCGCGAAACCCAGCAGGGCTGCTTTTCTCCGGACCGTACAGGATCAGGTTCTGCGTCGCCGCCGGGAGCTGCTCAAATGGCGTCGCTAAGTCAAAGCGATAGACCTCGGCCGCGCGTTTCAGCAGCGACTGCAGATAGGTAGAGCCGCTACCGGGTCCCAGGCCGCCGTCCAGCAGTGGCTTCGACCAGTCCACCACAATCTTGGCGGGATCGAAATCGTATTTCGAGCCGAGTCCGTTGCACTCCGGACACGCGCCATAGACGCTGTTGAAGGAAAACGATCGCGGCTCCAGTTGCGGAACATTGATGCCACATTCGGGGCACGCCATGCGTGAGGAATACAGTTGTTCCTCGCCACCGACAACAGCCACCTGCACCAGCCCTTGTCCAATCTTCATGGCGACTTCCACGGAACTGGTCAGACGGCGCTCGATTCCGGCCTTTAGCAGCAGGCGGTCCACTACGACCTCGATGGTGTGGTTGCGGCGCCTGTCGAGGCGGATCTCCGCTTCCAGGTTGACCAGTTCGCCGTCGACACGGGCGCGCGTAAATCCTTGCTGGGCGAGTTTCTCCAGCTCCTTCTTGAACTCGCCCTTGCGACCGCGCACCAATGGGGCCAGCAGCATCACACGGGTCTGCTCTGTGCCGGATTCGCCCTGGGGAACCTTTTCCAGCAACCGCGCCACAATCTGTTCGGTCGACTGCCGGCTGATCTCCCTGCCGCACTTTGGACAGTGGGGCAACCCTATCGAGGAGTAAAGCAGGCGTAAATAGTCGTATATCTCAGTAATTGTCCCGACTGTCGAACGCGGACTGCGACTGGTAGTCTTTTGTTCGATGGAGATGGCAGGGCTCAGACCGTCGATCGCATCGACGTCGGGCCGTTCCAGCTGGTCCAGAAACTGACGCGCATACGCCGAGAGCGTCTCGACATAGCGTCGCTGCCCTTCGGCGTAGATGGTATCGAAGGCCAGCGATGACTTGCCCGAGCCGCTCAGCCCGGTGATCACCGTCAGGGAGTTGCGCGGAATGTCGACCGAAATGTTCTTGAGGTTGTGCTGGCGCGCACCGCGCACCGAGATTTTTGTAATTGGCATCCCGAAAGTACGCCTCCGGCGCGACCAGGGTCAGGACCCACAGTTACGTGGACAGCCCACTGGAAACGTCGGAAAGTGTTGAAGACAGTTCGACTCAGGTATCTTAAAAGGCAATAGAGTCAAACGTCAAACTGAGGCATAACAGAACAAGCAACGCACGCGTCGATGCGCCGTTGCCAAAGAATTCCCGCAATAGAGCCGCGGAGAATTCGGGACGGGGATAGATCAATAATTCGTGGAGCAGCCGAAGATTACTAGAATTGAGCTTGTTCTTCGCTAGCACAAAGGTTTAACGTGAATTTGATCTTCTCCGAGCATCTTAATTTTGTAGGCTCTTGGCTGCGGCTCCCCCGCTGACAGCACAGACGGGATGGAGTGCGCGTATTTATAACTGAAGATAAAGGTAGAGAGACTTGACGACTCTATTTGTTCTGCTCGCATTGCTTTTGACCATTGTGCTTTCGGTTGCATTGGGAATTGGCGCTGGATATCTGGCGATTTTGGGTATCCTGAACGCTTTCAGCCGTAACCGCAGAGAACGAAAACCCGCGGCTGCCGCTCTTATTTCTACGGCTGGTCCATCCGGCGACTGACGGGCTTGCCGGGTACGCGTCCGCTCGCGCTCCAGGCGCGGGCATGCCGTTAGTTGGGTCCGTTCGGAATTTCGGCATCCTCCTACTAACTCTACTTTTTGAGCACCCCACTGAAGTCACTTGCGCTTCGTCGCAGCCGTTTTCTATTCTGACGTGCCGAGCACTTTCCGGCCAACAACTCGCACATCTAAAACGTGTTTGTGGCCTTGAAGACTGGCTTGGAAGCAAGCTATCGCTAAACGGAGGAATGAAGGATGCGAAGTATATTGAGGCGTTGCACCAGTTCCATGTTTCTCGGATTGTTTCTTTTTATGTTGATTGCAGCTTCGGCGGCCTTTGCCGACACCCCGGGCCGTCATCCGGCCTATCTGCATGCTCGAGCCGATCTGATACGCGCTCGCTTGCTGATGGAACTACCCAGCGACCGTTACGTCGAACCTCCGCTTCGCAGAGCTGTCGACGAAGTAAATGCTGCGATCCGGGAAATCGACCACGCCGCTGCATGGGATCGAAAAGACCTCAATGATCACCCGTCGATAGATATGAGACTGCGCGGGCGCGACAGATTCCGCGAAATCGACCGCCTGCTGCGTGCCGCGCAGCGCGACATCAGCCGCGAGGAGGATTCCAGGGGTGCCCGCGAGTGGCGCAACCGCGCGGATGGCCATATCGAAGGCGCCATTCAGCATTTGAGGAGAGCGAGACTGATCGATTAGGCCCGGCTCCCAAGCAGGTATGTCCCGGCATAGCAGACTGTCATGGCCGTAAAGAAACCAAGGGCTCTCAAGTGATTGAGAGCCCTTTCTGTTGAGTGCTGATGCCCACCGAGCGTTCTAGGAAATGGTCGCCGCCTTTTGACCCGCCCGCGCCGCTTGCTTGGCCCGCATCAGTTCCGTGGCCTTCTGCGCGATGTGTTCGGCCGCGACCTCGAATTCTTTCACCAGTTCCCAGGGCGCGCCGGAATCGCCAAAGCGGTCCTTGACGCCGATATAGCCCGCAACCACCGGGGTTTTCAGTATCTCGGGATCTTCCAAAATGAGTCCGGCGACGCGCCATGCGAGGGCACCAATCTGGTGCTCTTCAGCGGTAACCACCACGCCGGTCTCGCGAGCGGCGCGCAGAATCGCCCGGCGATCGATGGGTTTCAGGGTGTGCACGTTCAGGATGCGCGTCTCGTAACCGAATTCCCGTTTCAGGATCCAGGCGGCGCGCATGGCCTCCGGCACCATCGGACCACAGGCAATGATTGTCAGGTCCTCGTGTTCGTTGCGGTAATCGCTTTCCAGGCAGGTTTCGAAGGCATCGATGAAGTTCGGCTGCTCACCGCGAAAACGGATGACATTGGCCTTGCCGAATTCAAAAGGCGTCTGAGCCGTGGTGACAACCGGTGTCGCCTCGCGAGCAAAGCGGATGTATTTTGGTCCAACCACCCCCAACAGCAGTTTCTGCGTGGCCTTCATCGTCTCCACCGAGTCGCACGGAACCACGGCGCTCATGTTGGGCAAGCCGCAGATGGCAAACAAGTCTTCCAGCGCCTGGTGCGTGGCTCCGTCCGGACCTACCGAAACGCCGCCGTGCGCGCCGGCGACCATGACATTGAAGTTGCCATAGCAAACCGAAACGCGCAGTTGATCGAGATTGCGGGCCGCCGCGAAGGTTCCGTAGGTACCCATGACCGGCAGCTTGCCTTCCTTGGCCAATCCGGCGGCAACCGAGGTCGCCGACTGCTCGGCAATGCCCATGCTTAACCAGCGGCTGGCCCGTTCCGGGTGGCCTTCGTAGAATTCACTGATCGTAATCGACCCGGAGATGTCCAGCCCCAGGCAGACAACGCGCGGATCTCCGCCTTCCAGCGAAAGCGCCTTGCCGAAGCCTTTGCGCGTCGGCTCCATGACCGCCTTCATGTTGTCGCCCGAGTTCCACCAGTAATTGCGCCCGAAGTGCGGCATCTTCGCTTCGAGAGAAACATCGACTTCCTGCTGATAGCGCCGCATACGCGCAAACATTTCCTCGACCGGAACTTGACTTTCCAATCCAAGAATCCGCAGCGCCTCATCCAACTCCTTGCGATTCGGCGCCTTTCCGTGCCAACCGGCGGCGTTCTCCATGAAGCTGAC
Source organism: Candidatus Korobacteraceae bacterium (assembly GCA_049519595.1). GTDB lineage: Bacteria > Acidobacteriota > Terriglobia > Terriglobales > Acidobacteriaceae > CAWBRT01. The sequence continues at coordinate 11,682 of JBEKQP010000035.1, forward strand.
GCCTTTGCCCTTCACGGTTTCCGCCAGGATCAGCATCGGCTTGCCTGATTTGTTTTGTTTGGCTGCCTGCAACGCATCCACGATTTGCCGCATGTCATGCCCATCGATTCGTACGACCCGCCAGCCGAAGGACTCGTACTTCGCGGCGATCGGCTCGACGCTCATCACCGTATCGGTCTTACCGTCAATCTGTAGATGATTGTTGTCCAGGATGGCCACGATGTTGTCGAGCTTGTAGTGAGCCGCCTCCATCGCCGCTTCCCAGACTTGTCCCTCCTGCTGCTCGCCATCGCCCATAATGCAAAAGACGCTGTACGAGAGGCCATTGAGCCTGCCGGCGAGCGCACTGCCTATGGCGACGCTCAGACCTTGCCCCAACGAGCCCGACGAACATTCCACGCCCGGCAGCTTCAACCAATGCGGATGTCCTTGCAAAGGAGAACGCAAGCGTCGCAGCAATCCCAGGTCCAGCTTATCGAAGAAGCCGGCGAAGGCCAGTCCTGTATAGAGCGCTGGAGCCTTGTGTCCAGCCGACCAGAAAATGCGGTCGCGGTCGGCCCAGGAGGGATTTCGCGGGTCATGTTTGGCTATGTGTAGATACAAGGCGGCGGTGATGTCCATCATCGAAAGGGTTCCGCCTGTGTGCCCGGAACCTGCGCAACAAAGTCCCGTAAGAATGTAACCGCGCATCAGCGCAGCCGTTTTTTCAAGCTGTTCAACCGAGTAATCCTGAATAACGCTTCCGTCGTTTGAATCCGATATCGCCACTGCAATCCTCCGCTGGAAGCCCCGCGCGATGCCGGCTGAATTGCTGAAGCGCCGGGAAATGCGCTGGGGAAAGACCCAGCCCGGCACGAGGTTATGCCGACGCCACCACCCGCGCAGTGAGGAAACTCACAGGACAGGTGTGATCACGCGCAGGCCACGTTTTCAAGATTGGTGGAGCAAGGTGCTCGCGCGGACGAGGCCGTGGACCGATCTAGTGGCCGAAATTATTCTGCTGCTGAAGTTGTTGTTGCAATTGGAGTTGTTGTTGTTGCTGCTGCTGCAATTGTTGCAAATCGCGTAACAGCTGCTCCGGCGTCTTTACCGGTTGCCCATTCAGTGGCTGCCCAAACGGTGACTGTCCATTTGCCTGCTGCGCATTTGGCTGCTGCCCAGGCAGCGGCACTGCACCCACGGTGTTCGGTGCCGGCTGCTCGGGGACGGGCTGGCCTGGCTGATTCAGCGTGGCGGCGGCCTCGCGGTCAGGCGGTGTGTCGGCCGTGTCATCGTCGTCAGCACTCGCCCCCGGTCTCAAATGATGAGGAGAAAGACGTTGAGGCAGCACGGGAGACTGCACGGCCGCGGTAGAGGAAACCACCGGCTGTTCGTGGGAGGTTTGCCGCACCGTCAGCATGACCCGAGCCACAGAATTTGGCTGCTGCTGCGAACCAAGCAGAATGTAGTCATAGCGCGAGCCGTTTAGCAGCGACGCCAGAATGTCGCGTGGTTCCCCCGGCCCAAGGTTGACGTAAACACGCTCGCTTGCAAAGCCAGGGGAATCGATGGATGCGCCCGTAGCACTTTGCACTGCCTTGAGCACGTCGCCCAAGGTGCTGTTTTCTGCGCGGATACCGAGCAATCCATCACTATAAGTGACCTTCGGCGGCTGAGCCGCTGTCTCGGCGGGAGCAGAGATGGAAGTCTGGGCTGACGCCGGCGCAGCCGCTGATGGGCGCGTCGAAGCCGGCTTGGATGGCGTTTGGCCTGGCAGGGCAGGTACCGAACCTGCAAGCAGAAGCGAAGCGCATACGAGTTGGGCTCTGATTCTCATACCATCGGCCAGTCATACCAACTGGTCACTCATTTTACACCCGTATCGCCGTGGTGCGTTGCTCGGGATTCGATCTCGTCATACGCGACGCATTTTCCGCGGCGTGCCAGACCAGATTCGCGGAAGGCGCACTCCGCGAAACAGCGGGGCATGTGCGGCCCCTGGTAAACCATTTGACGTTTACTGGGATGCATCCAAGCCCGACCGTGATATTTAGGGTATGCCGACTGTGAAAGCGCGCTAGAACTGGTTGCATAAATATTTCTTTGAAGGGGCGCGGCTTTAGCCGCGCCGCCCAGAGCCAGCGATGGCGCGGGCTTTAGCCCCTGAGGGAATTGTTGATTTTTCCAAAGTGCATTTATGCAACCAGTTCTAGACTGGGATGTCATAATGATTCCCCAGAACCTATAGCAATTCCCGGCGGCGTCCACAAGCGCGGTCGCGAAGGTCCCCAGCGGCGCCGCAGGGTTGGGTGCGCCGGGGCGGAGGGCTGAAATCGGTGGTAGAAACTTTGGAATGGACTGACGCGGGCGTCCGCTTCATCGATCAGACGAAGCTGCCAACGGAAGAGGTGTTCGTAACCTGCCGCACTTATCAGGAAGTCGCCGATGCGATTCGGACAATGGTTGTGCGCGGCGCACCCGCCATCGGAGTGGCAGCGGCGATGGGTATCGCCCTCGGGGCGCGCGATCTCAAAGTCGCCGATATGGCCGAGTTTCGCAACGAATTCGGGCAGATTTGTCGCGCTTTGGGCAAGACCCGTCCCACGGCAGTCAACTTGTTCTGGGCCATCCGCCGCATGCAGCGTTGTTTTGAAGGGCTGGTCGGAAACCCCATACCGCAGGTCAAACTGGGATTAATTGTCGAAGCTCAGCGTATGCATGAAGAGGATGTTGCAGCCAACCGGGCCATGGGCCGGTTTGGCGCGGCCCTGCTGCCGGACAGCGGTGGCGTGCTCACGCATTGCAACGCGGGCGCGCTTGCCACAGCGGGTTATGGAACCGCGCTAGGCGTGATCCGGGCCGCAGTCGAGTCCGGAAAACAGCTGCACGTATTCGCCGACGAGACCCGTCCCTTCCTGCAAGGTGCCCGCCTGACCGCCTGGGAACTGATGAAAGATGGGATTCCTACCACCCTCATCTGCGACAACATGGCCGGCGTCATGATGGCGAAGGGTAAAGTCCAGGCGGTAGTCGTGGGTGCCGACCGCATCGCCGCCAATGGCGATACGGCGAATAAGATTGGCACTTACACGGTCGCCATTCTCGCGCACGAGCATCACATCCCCTTCTATGTCGCGGCGCCGTTTTCAACCGTGGACATGGAGACGCCGGATGGATCACGCATTCCCATCGAACAGCGCGCAGCCAGCGAGGTTACTCACATCGGCGGACGCCAGATGGCGCCGGACTCCGTGCTGATCGAGAATCCAGCCTTTGACGTCACGCCTTGCCGCTACATAGAGGCGATCATCACCGAACGGGGCGTGGCCCGGGCGCCTTACGTGGAATCGTTGCGCGCGCTATCAACGGCACCTGCTGGTATTGGGCAAAGGTGAGAAAATCATGGGTCGACAGGCTTGAAGACCCTTGCGTGCTCTGGCAGCTGGCGAGTTTTGGCCTCTAGCACCGGCTGGAAACGGTAGCGGCGGTGGCCGGTTAGTTCTCTTCGCTCTGCGAACGCAGAATCTCGCGGATTTCACGATTGATACGTGCCGCATCACGAGAGGCCGCGTCGATCAGTTCGACCCACTTCTTGTTGGTGTCGTCCAGTTTGGCCTGACTCAGCAGGTAAGAAGCCTGCATGATGGTCTCGATGGAGTTGCTCAAATCGTGTGCCAAGGTGCGCAGGTTCTTGCTGATCGCAAGCGGAATTCGTGGAACACTTCCCGTCCCGGGCTCAGGTGTCATTGCTCCCTCTCGTAAAGCGGCGCTCACTGCCAGAGCGGTTTCAGAATAGGTGCCGGAGCTACTCAACCTTCACGGCATATACCTCTTGCGAAACTGGCCTAACGCCTAGCATAGCAGCACTCGTCAGCTGATGTCTGGAGGCGGGCTCTAACGGCTGTGGTTCCGCCCGCGCGTTTCTCCAACTCAGTGCGATAACAATATAAGGTAATCAGCTACTTAGAGCAATTGCATGAAAGGTGTAGCTTGGGTCTGCTCCGGGTGGTGACGGGCTCTGCGCGGCACTCTCATGGCGATTTGCGCGGCAAAAAAAGCAGCCTCGCGGCTGCTCTAACTCCACCGACTGTTTATTGAGTTATCTGGGAGCCTTTTCAAAACGTTTGTTCACTTCGCTCCAATTCACCACGTTCCACCACGCTTTGAGATATTCGGCTCTCCGGTTCTGGTACTTCAGGTAATACGCGTGCTCCCAAACATCGTTTCCCATGACCGGATAGAGGCCCTGCGAAAGTGGGTTGTCCTGATTGGGCGTGCTGATGACCTGCAAACCGCCCGAACCGCTGACCAACCAGGCCCAACCGCTGCCGAACTGCTTTGCGCCGGCATCGTTGAATTTTTCCTGGAATGCGGCAAAGTCACCAAAGGCCTTTTTGATCGCGTCGGCGATCGCCCCCGTGGGCGTCCCGCCGGCCTTCGGCCCCATGATCGTCCAGAACATCGAGTGATTCACATGGCCGCCGCCATGATTGCGAACCGCCGTGCGAATTGCCTCGGGAACGCTGTTGAGGTTCTTGAGAATCTCCTCGGCGCCTTTGCTCTTCAGCTCAGGAGCCTTTTCCAGGGCTGCGTTGAAGTTATCAACGTAAGCCTGATGGTGCTTGTCATGATGCAGGTGCATCGTCTGCGCGTCGATGTACGGCTCGAGCGCCTCATACGCGTACGGCAACGCGGGAACTTCGAAGGCCATTCTTCTTTCCTCCAACGAACTCTTTAGCAAACGAACATAGATGCGTGGGGATCTACTCTGGTCGCAGATACTTTGTTCAGCGAGAACCCCGATACCACAATCAACGCAGCCCCTTTTCTTCGGGCGACGTGGCGTGCTCCTGATTTGGCGGCCTCAAATACTAGAGCACCTTGCATCCAGATGCGCGCCACGCAGTCCGGGTGCGCCCGCCCCCAGAAAACGCAACACTGATGTGAGCGATTGCGCGACTTGCCGCATCAAATTCCAGTAGCTCGCGTGTGGGAAGACACAATTGCAGACGACTTTTGCTACTTTCAATGGAAGACAAATCCCTGTCGACGTTTTCGCGCCCGGCTCCGAAGGGCGTTTCCCCATCATTTGTGCTCTTCATGGCTCCGGAGGGCTGCACGGCACGGGGGCGCTGCAGGTCGGAGAGCTGCTGGCAAGTCAGGGATTCTGCGTCTTTGTTCCACACTACTTCGCGGCCACCGATACCCAATGGGCCGATGTGACGACCATCTGGCGGGAGTTTCCCAATTGGCTGCGGGTGGTTTCAGATTCGCTGGATTTCGCGGAAAAGTATCCGAAAGCCGACCCTGGCCACATTGGGCTCATCGGCTTTTCGCTCGGGGCATACCTGTCGCTGGCGCTGGGGTCGCAGCAGCAGCGCATTAAGGCCATTGTCGATTTCTTCGGTGGGTTGAGCGATTACTTCATCGAGCGGCTTACGCAACTGGCTCCGGTGCTGATTCTGCATGGTGAAGCCGACAAAGTTGTACCGGTGAGTGAAGCGCACAAAGTCGCACGAACTCTCGAGCAGCACGGGCTGCCTTACGAAATGAAACTCTACAAGAATGCGGGACACGGCTTTCACGGCCTTGAGATGTTGGACGCCGGCCAGAGAGCCTACAAATTTCTCAAGAAACACCTTGCGACCGGCCAAACCGGTTGAAAAGCGGATGGCTGGGCAACGCCTCTGATGACCATTAAGCCAATATTTGCGTGTGTCTAAGGTAACTATTCGTGCTCGTATTTATCTTGACAATCTTGCTCAAGCAATGTACCCGACGTATTCTCCACTCCTGAGCTGCCGAAAGGACGCGTATCGCATGTGGCGTGTGTTTCTTATCGCCGTTCTGTTCGCGCCGCCAACCCTTGCTTGGTGCGACAACGTTGAAGCGGCCGACCCCCAGCTCATAGTTCACTGGGCATTGTCCCAGATTTCGAAGGGCACCTACGATGCGGAAAGTGAAAGGCAGGTACGCCGGCTTGGAGATGCCGCATCCGTAGCGTTTACAAAGGAAATTGGCAACCGGCAGATAAGATGGACCGACATCGAGAATTTCTTGTTCCTGGTCCACGAAGCTTTCGCCGCGCCAGACGCTATCGAGAATCCGCGTGATTGCAAGCCAACAACGAGCTTGTTCGTGCTCCGGAGCTTGAATAACCTGCCCTTAACCAACGAAATGAAGCGCTCCATCGCGGATACCAGGGTCTTCCTGGAGCAGCGTCAATAGTCAGTTTCGCGAAAAGATATTTCCCGAAGAGCCCCTCTCAGGCTTGAATCTGCTCCAGCAGGTTGATGAAGTTATGCGGCCTTCTCTTCTCCAGCGGTCAGAAGCTCCATCTCTTTCAAGGTTGGACTGATGATCAGCTTCGGCTCGGTTGCCGCCTGCACGTCTTCCGGCCGCAGTCCCGGCGCGATTTCTTCCAACACGAGTCCCTGGCCGCGAACGACCCTAATGTAGCCCATCTCAGTCACGATCGTATCGACCACTCCGAGACCGGTGATTGGGAGCCCGCAGTTTTTCAGAATCTTCGGGCGGCCATCCCTTGCCGTGTGCTCCATGGCGACGATTACGCGCCTGGCGCCCGCGACGAGATCCATGGCCCCGCCCATGCCTTTGACCATCTTGCCGGGAATCATCCAGTTCGCCAGGTTGCCTTCTTCATCCACTTCCATGGCGCCGAGCACGCTCAGGTCTACATGCCCGCCGCGGATCATGGCAAACGACTCGGCGCTGGAAAAGAAAGCGGTTCCTGCGATCTCCGTGACCGTCTCCTTTCCAGCGTTGATCAGGTCCGGATCTTCCGTGCCGGCGACGGGATAGGGTCCTATGCCCAGCATCCCGTTCTCGCTTTGCAAAACAACGTCCATTCCCGGTGGCACATGATTGGCGACCAGTGTCGGCATGCCGATACCGAGGTTCACATAGAAGCCGTCGCGCAACTCGCAGGCAATGCGCCGCACGATGAATTCCCGTTTGGCTGCGTCCTGCTCCTTACCAATTTTCGTGGCCATAATTTTCCTCGCTTTTCGCATTGAAACCGGTTCCCGGATCGTGCCCGGAAACTCAGGCAGCCGTCATTCTCACCGTTCTCCGCTCGATTCGCTTTTCTTCTCCAACCGCCTCAAAGATTCGCTTTACGTAAATACTGGGAGTGTGGATCTGCTCCGGAGGAATTTCGCCGGGCTCGACCAGCTCTTCCACTTCGGCAATGGTGACTTTGCCGGCGGTCGCAATCATCGGGTTAAAGTTCTGCGCCGTTTTGCGGTAAACAAGGTTTCCCCACCTGTCGCCTTTCCAGGCCTTCACCAGTGAGAAGTCGGCTTTCAGCCAGCGCTCCATGACGTAGGTGCGACCCTCAAACTCATGGGTTTCCTTGCCTTCGGCAACGACTGTCGCGACGCCCGTCGGGGTATAAAAGGCGGGGATCCCGGCACCGCCGGCGCGAATACGCTCGGCGAGAGTGCCTTGCGGAATCAGTTCCAGTTCGAGTTTGCCGGCCAGCACCAACTCTTCGAAAAGCCGGTTCTCTCCGACATAGCTGCCTTTGTGACTGCGAATCTGCCCCTGCTGAAGCAACCGGCCCAGTCCGAAGTCATCCACACCCATGTTGTTGCTGATCGTGTTGAGATTTCTAACGCCCTTCTCCACTAAAGCGGCGATCAGGTTTTCGGGAATTCCGCACAAACCGAAGCCGCCAACCATCAACGTAGCGCCATCCTCAATATCGAAGATCGCCTCTTTGGCATTGGCGAATACCTTATTCATGTATGCCTCCCACCAAGCGGATTTATCAGATCACTGAACGTGTATCCCCGAAAAGAGCCTGACGTTAAGCCCGGCAGCAACATTTAGGGATACGCCAACCCCGGAATTGCCCTAACCCCACAAATTTCTACAAGAACTTGGAGGCAGCCAGAGCTCCAGCCGATGCCTGTGCTGCGCGAATTTCCGGCAGTGGAGACCAAAGTGGGGAGAGCCACCCGGCATCTTCGGCGATTTGGTCTCCGGCCAGCCGGTAGACCAGTTTTGCGAGAGGTTTAAAGGGACGAAGCGGGTTCTTCTGCCGGAGCGCGACGGCCGCCGTATCAGGTGCCCCAAGCAGGTTGCGGTGGCAAATCAGCGTTCGTACTTATCGATCCAATCCTCTTGCTGCCGTTCGAGTTTCATGTCGATCCAGCCTATGTAGGAACGGCCGTCCCGGGCTTTGCCGATCCAAACCCGTGTCGCGGGCTCGATCCGAGCGTCACCCTGCCGGGTAAAATCAATGCCGGCTTCGCGAGCCAATGCGGTACGCAGCGTCCCCAGATTCGCCGGGTAAAACAGAGTCGTCATGAGCCGGTCGTTATAGAAAGTCATCACCAGCTCGCCGGTCTCGCCGAATTTCGTAAAGCCTTGGCGGGAAATGGTCAATATGCTGAACGGCGGTCTCTTGTCGCTTGTCAGCGGGAGCCGGTCTTCAAGCACATTCCAATCCCCAGGCTTGAGATTCAACTCGCGCTGCACTTTTTGCAGGCTGTAGCCGCTGTTGAGCGGCGGCATCAACTTGGTAGGCCTGAGCTCGTCTTTCCCCCGGCAACCCGCAACGCACAACAAGGCCAGCAGTGCGAGGGCAAAAATTCGCACCGTATTTCCACCCGTCGCCGCGAACGGACATCCGGGCCGAGTCGTGATGGCAATTCGACTGAGGTTCACTGCAGGCAGTATAGCGCGCCTTTGCAAGCAGACCGGCACGCGGAAGGGATGGACCTATCAGTGTTTCTGCGCAGTAGCCGTGGCAGGGGTGGATTGAACTTTGGGAGCCGGAAGAACGTAGATCAGCTCGCCTGGTTTCGCATACTTCAATTGCTCGCGGGCTTCCTTCTCGATTGCCTGCGGATCTGTCTTCAGGGAGGTGACACGCTGCCGCAGCCTTTCGTTTTCTGCCTGTGCCTGCTTCACTTCCTGTTGCAGACGCTCGTATTCATGCACTTTTTGCCGGTAAGCCATCATGCCGTTTGCGGCGAACATGACGTGATAAAACAGCCAAACGGCAAACACCGCCGCGCAGCCCGTCGCCAGCCATTGCCGGCGCGAGAACAAGCCTCGAACGATTGCGCGCAAAAAATTCACCCAGCCTCGAAAAACCTGTTGCTTTGCGGCCGTGACTTGCGCGGCTGCACCTGTAACCTTCCAGTGAACTTCGCTTTCACCTCATCCGTCAAGCGAAGTTTTCACGCACCGGATAGAAGGAACCAACTTTGGCACACCGCGCCCGCCTGTCTTCAACAGAACACCCGTAGCCAAACGATCGGTTTGCGCGATTTCGCTACTGGAGTAGATAATGCGTCCATGACGGACAAGCGGCTGGTGCTCTCGACATGCGGTTCTCACGAAGTAGCGACGAAAATTGCGCGTAGCTTGGTCGCCGGACAGGTCGCTGCCTGCGTCAACGTCGTTGGTCCAATGGAATCGGTCTATCGCTGGAAAGGCGGAGTGGAGACCAGCCAGGAGTTCCTGCTGCTGATCAAGACGACGGCCGAAAACTTCGAGCGCCTCTGCGCCGAAATCGGCCGGCTGAGCTCCTATGAGCTTCCCGAGGTGCTTCAGTTCACCGTAGAGTCGGGACTGCCATCCTACCTGGACTGGATCGGCGAGTCCGTCACCGGAACGCAGAGCCCTGAAAAATAGCGAAGCCCCGCCGTCCCGGACGCGTCTTGCCGGAATTCACAGTCGCTCCAGCGCCTGCTCGAGATCGCCGATGATGTCTTCCACATCTTCCAGACCCACCGAAAGGCGTAGGACTCCATCGGTAATGCCCATCCTCTTGCGTCCCTCTTCTCCAATGGCAGCATGGCTCATGGTGGCTGGATGTGCGATCAGTGTCTCGACTCCACCCAACGACTCTCCGAGAATGCACACCCGCAAATCCTTCAGCAGCCGCGTGGCGTTTGCCAGCGAGCCGGTTTCAAAGGCGATCATGGAACCGAAACCCGACATCTGCCGCTTCGCCAGCTCGTGCCGCGGATGCTCCGGCAGTCCGGGATAATACACCTTACTTACCTTGCGATGCAGGTTGAGAAAGTCCGCCACCACCCGCCCATTCTCGTCGTGCTGCTTCATGCGGACTGGCAGCGTTTTGACTCCGCGCAGCACCAGCCAGCACTCAAAGGGGGACATAATCGCCCCCGCCGCTTTCTGTATGAACGCAAGTTTTTCCACCTGTTCGCGCTTGGAGCAGATGATCGCTCCGCCCAGCCCATCGCTATGGCCGTTGAGGAATTTCGTCGTCGAGTGCAGCACCATATCGGCGCCCAACTCCAGCGGACGCTGAAAGTACGGTGACATGAAAGTGTTGTCCACGATCATCTCGATGCCATGCCGGTGAACGACCTCGGCCAGCGCCGCGATATCGCTAAGCGCCATCAGCGGATTCGTGGGTGTTTCCGCATATAGGTAGCGGGTGTTGCCGCGGATCGCGTCTTCAACGGCGTCGAGGTCCTCCGTGTTCACGTAGGTAACCTCAAGGCCGATATTGGTCATCACCTGGTCGAACAGCCGCGGCACGCCCCCGTAGACGTTACTCGTGCAGAGCACGTGATCGCCGGATTTCATGATGTTGCAGAAAGCATGCACGGCGGCCATGCCGCTGGCGAACACCTTGGCTCCAATTCCCGTTTCCAGAGAGGCCAGGCTGGTTTCCAGCCGGTCGCGCGTGGGATTGCTCACCCGCCCGTATTCGTATCCCATGCGCGGCTTGCCTAACTCATCCTGTGCGTAGGTTGAGGTGGGGTAGATTGGAATGCCAATGGCCCCGGTCAACTCATCCGGCTCCTGCCCGTCATGAATTGCGCGGGTAGAAAAGCCCTTTTTGCTTCCTCTTGTCATATTCGCTTTCAGCCCCGGAACTATCGCCTGCACGCGACTGGAGCAGCGTACCAAACAGATGAGCCGTCACTTGAGAGGCGGCTTCTTGCCCTCTTTCGGATGTCATCCTGAGCGAAGCGAAGGATCTATGCATTTTCCCTCGCCGAAGTTGGAGGCCTTCCACTTTGAAGTCCAAGGTTACCCAAAGGCTGCGGCAGGGTCAAATCCGCGCGCTTCTTCGCGCAGAAAAAGAGCCCAGCAGCTTCCTGGGCTCGAAATCAGAATTCTGAAATCCGGGGCTCCGGGCAGACACGGAGTCTGCTTGCGCCGCGGGTCAGCGCGCGGCCCGCCGCGTTTCATTAGCGTAGTAACCGCTCCGCGTACGCACCTGCAAATGCTTGTAAGCCGACGAGTGCACTTCTACCTTCACGGTACGGTATCCGCCGCTACGTTGCGGCTTGGAAGGCTTGTAGCCAATGATGTACTGATTGCGAATATCGTGCGCGACCTGCCGGCTGATATCGTCGACCTCGGTAGTATCCTTTGGGAAGAAGGCGACGCCGCCGGTTTGCTCGGCGAGAGTACGCAGTGCACGGCGACCGTGCTTCTCGCGCTCGCTGCCAAGAATGCCGATCGTGTAGATTGTCGGCCCGCCATCGACGGCAACCTTGCGAACAGCCTGTTCCAGGGTGTCTATGCTTGCCGTGTCCTCGCCATCGGTCACCAACAGCAGCACTTTTTTCTGGTCCGCCGGCGCTGTCTTCATCAGGTGCTCGGCCGACGCCACGATAGCGTCGTAGAGCGCCGTGCCCCCTCGCGAATCGATGTGATTCAGTGCATCCTTCAGCAGGTTGATGTTGTCCGTGTAGTCTTGATCCAGATACGGCGTCTGGTTGAAATTAACAACAAAAACCTGATCCTTCGGGTTACTGGCCCTTACCAGGTTCAGAGCCGCCTGGTTCACCGCCGGACGCTTGTCCCGCATGGATCCGGAATTGTCGACCAGTATCCCCAGCGCTACCGGCACATCACCTTGCCGGAAAGACGTAATCTTCTGCGGTTGGCCGTTTTCAAATACGACGAAGTCACCCCGGTTCAGATTGGTAATCGGACGCTGCCGTTCATCGACCACCGTGGCATGCAGCGTGACCTCTTCCACTTCCTTCTTGAAAACGAAAACTCCGCCCTCCTGGCTATCGGGAGCCTGTCCCTGTTGCGGAACCTGAACCGTATCTCCGGGCTGATTGAGGGGCGGGTTCGGGGGGACGGAAGAATCCTGGGCGTCCTGCGACGCCGGGGCCCCTGGCAACGGCTGTATTTGCTGTTCCTGAGGTGGCGGCGTGCTCTCCCCACCGGCAGACATAGGCGGCGGAGGCGCAGGCACGGAATTACCCTGCCCGATATTGGTGGACTGCTGCGGCGCTCCGGTTGCCGGCATCATCGCCCATAGGATGAGGCCCAGCAATAACGCCAGGGGAACGATTTTATTCACTCGGAGCATAATAGCCTGTCCTCGCGTAGACCGAAAGTGGTGGGAGCCCTTTCGGAGGCTGCAGTTTCACTTTGATTCTGCGCCACTTTCCATCATGCGCTGAATTACTTGGACGGTATCCGAGCACATATTGGTTGCGCAGCTCTGCCCCAATCTTCGTTGCCGCGCTGCCGAGTTGGTTCGGATTGTCGATGGTAAACATCCTTCCACCCGTTACTTCCGCCACCTGCGACAGCAACTCCGGCCCTTCCTGCTCTTCCGGCATCCGCGGAGCGCTGGAGAACATACCGAGAGCATAAATCTCAACATCCGCCTCCCTCACCAGCGATTTAATCTCTCCCTCTGTGTACCGGCTATGATTGTCGCCGCCGTCGGAGATGATCAGCAACGCCTTTCTTTGGTACTTAGCCCGCCGCATCTTGGAAATCCCCAGATAAATCGCATCCAGCAGCGCCGTGCTGCCCTTTGGCCGGGCGAACACCAGCTTACTCTGGATGTCGCCCACCGACCGCGTAAAATCGGCAAGGACTTCGGGTGCGTCGCTAAAAGTAATCAGGAAAAACTCATCCTCTGGGTTTGCGGTTTTAAAGAACTCAACCACGGCATCCTGCGCCTGCTTGATCTTGCCTTCCATACTGCCGCTGACGTCGAAAATCACCCCGAGCGAGATAGGAGCGTCTTCGCTGGAAAAATACTTAATCTCCTGCCGCTGACCATTGTCGAGCAGCACGAAGTAGTTCTTTTCGAGCCCTGTCACCATCCTGTTCATGGCATCGGTGACGCTTACCGGAACCAGCACAAGGTCTACATCGACCGTGATTGGCTTGGTGTAGGTCCTCAGCGACACCCCCGACGAAGAAACCTCGGTCGTGTGAAAAGGCGCCGTATCGGTCACCTGCGGGTTCGACTCAGTTGTAACTCGCGGACGGACATGCACTTCGTCAAACCACGGCTCCAGCTCGGTACTGCCAGCCGAATCAGCAGCTTGCGGAATCCTAGGCAACGGCATCGCGGCTGTCGCACCGGTGCTTATCTGCGCACCGACGATGCCGTCGTCACTTATCTGAGTACTGCCGGCGCCGGATATCTGGGCGGCTGCCTGCCCAAGGATGCAGCCTAAGGCCAGCCATATCATCAAGATCCGGACCGTGAGGTTCATACTTATCCGCGCTGGTGTCACGCGCCTAGAAAGCAATTCTGAGAGTTATCGATGTTCGTCAAGACTGGTTGGTTTGCTTCTGTAACTGCTACAATCAGCTCAGGTTCCGCAGGAAACGAGTGGCCAGTGGCGAAGAAAATCACCCCTCCCGGGGCGGCACTTTCCGGCTCCGAAATGCAACATTCTGCGTCTAAATTCGCTCGTTTTGCACGTGCTGTTATGTCCGATAATGCGTACCTCTATGAGCAAGTTCCGCGGGGTAACGCTCCAGCCGACGCCGATAGCGATCCGTACGGGTCCTATAGACCTCCGGAACAGCCGACGCTTCGCGGCTTGATCGGTACACTGGACGTCGCAACCTTGGAACGCCACGTTGCACGTTTCCAGCGAACGGATGCGACCGAATTCGAAGCGCGGTCTGCTGGATTAGATGCAGCGGGCGGACAGACCGAGCCGGTTTCTCTGCTGGCGGACATTTCCATGTCAACGCTCCCGGTCAGTACGGCCCCAGTGCTGGAGGCTGCCGGAAAGAACGCACTGCATCGCTTGCAGCGGCTCGCCCCTGGCGGCCACGATGAGTTTTGTTCGATCTTGACGAACTGCAAACTCGCGGTCGCAGGCAGCGAAGGCCTTTGGGACGCCCTGCTGCACTATCATGCATCAGGATCGCGAGCCGTCACAGCCGCTTCAGCGCCGGAGGTGCTGGTGCTGGTGATCGCCGGCGAGGGCGCTGAAGCGCTTCGACCGGTCCACCGCGTGGTCAGAAATCTGCCGGGCTTTCAGGCCGGCGAAATGGTGCGCGTGGTGCGCGAGAATTTCTTTTTTGAAGACGTGACGCGTTCCATGCCGAGACTTGATGGCAGCGGCCCCCACTTCGATCCCGAAACTGCCAGGGAGTTGCTGAGGCCGCTCCATGCAGGCGAGGTCACCATGCTGGCGATTACGGCCCACAGCAGTTTTCGCCTGCACTCGGAAGCGGGATGGGCCGATACCGT
>JBEKQP010000036.1:0-26129 GCA_049519595.1 Candidatus Korobacteraceae bacterium
CGGCAACCGAAGACAAATATGGGCCATCCGCCGTTTTGGGCGAGAGAAGCGATCTCGCCTGTTTACACTCGTAATCTTGCTTTTACCTGTACCGTGCGGCAAGTGAGCGCGATTGCTTGTCAGTTACAAACGAACTGTTGATGATATAGACCGCGCCGCTGACGCTGTTCCCATTAGCGATGCTTGCGGTAAAGGCGAGACCGCTAGTTCCCCAACGAATCAGGTGTGTCGGAAGCGCATTAACGTTCGGGATTATGAGAGTGCCAAGCGGCGTGAACGTGTTCAGATCGAAAGACTCGATCGTGGCGTATCGTGTCACGTTCCCGCCTATATTTACGTCAGTCTGCCGTAGAAAAAAAGCAAGTCCGACAGATCCATCGGGCACCATCACGTTCGCCCAGTAAGACACGTTGGACATCACCGGACCTGTGGTGTTGAAGGTGCCGACGACCTTGCCATTCGCAGGATTGAGGACCTCGCCGTTATCGTCGTAGACGTACCCCGTCGTGGTGTCGTAGTGAATAGCCCCCGCAGCCTGGAGGGCCCCCGGGTAGTCTGTTCCGGCTCCGAACCCGGCGGACGTAATTGGAAACGTATACAAGTCGCCGCCACCCTCCGTGTCCGCCATGAACAACTCACTGCCATCTGAGTTCCACTGCATCGAGTTATACCAGTAATCGCTGTTCGCGCTCTGGCAGTTCCGTTGATTCTCTCCGCACAGAAAGTTTGGCCGTGCGGTGCTGTCGTCAAAGATCAACACTCCGCCTAACGCCAGTCCACCGTAACCGGGCTCACCTAAGATCACGCCTATTGTGTGATCGGAACTCGGCGCGGCTTGCAGGTCCATCGCGTAAAAAGGGCCGGGAGCTTGAGTATTTTCCAACGGAATTGAAATATCTGTTCCCAGGCTCGGGAGTGTCAGCCTTTGCACGCTCGACCCACCATCAATACCCACATAGAGATACTGGCTGCTTCGTGAGACGGCAAGCAGGTCAGGCTGACTGCCAACCGAGGCCGAAGCTCCCAACGTACCTGTCTCGGGGTCGAGCACCTGCACCGTATTCGAGTTTGGAACCGAGAGATAAATCCTCTGGTAAATGGGGTCCCAGACGAGATCGTTCGCGACGACGTTTACGGCGGTCACTTGCAGCGTTGTTGGGCTGATTACGAACGGAGGCGAAACGGAACTGACGCCTGAATCTGTCACCGAGACAAGCGCCATGCCAGGGGTCAGCAGGTCAGCGGCAGGCACCTGTGCTGTCAGCATTCCTGAGCCGTCATAAGTTGTGGACAATGGGCTCCCGTTCCATAGCACACTCGCTGAGGAGGTAAATCCTGATCCGCTTACGGTGAGAACTATCCCAGCGGTTCCAGCGGTGGTGGAAGCAGGGTTGAGCGACGTGACCGCAAAACCGCCGCTATATTCGCCCGGACATTCCTGCCAGGTTGGGTCGCATGGTGGTGGTGCTGGGGCGCTACTTCCGCCACAACCGAGAAGAGTAGTTGATGTGAGAACTATGCACACAACGGCCCCTCGGAAAGCCCCCTGAAGATGCATACTCATAATGTCCCTGAGAATGAGAGTAGCCGGATTATGCTAGTACAGCACTAGCGGCGAATCAACGATTAGTTGGTGCTCGGTTTTGGAATCTTGTTCTGGGCTCGAATCTCTTCCTTCCGAAACCAAAGCCGTCCGTAGGGAGCCGCCGGGAACGCTTGGACTCGGCAAGACCTCAAGTAATTGGCGAAAAATCCCCTTCTCACCAATTACCGTGCAAGATCTTTCAGAGTTCGCCTGGGTTAAGCCCCCTCGCGCCCAACGCGGCCTTTGCCGCATCAAATTGCCTGTAGGGGCAAAAACGCTGTGCGCCGTTTGCCTCCGGCAGCACTGCCGGGCTACCCTAATCTAGTGGGTGGCTCAACCGTCCCGGTTTCGGTGCCCCATATCTGTCCGGGTTTAGCATATGTGGGTGTCGGGCGGGTCGTTCCGGTCTGATTTTCAATTACATCTAAGTTTCACAGGAGCACTTCATTGCAAACTCACGTCATGCCATCGGCTGAGACCGTTGCTTCGGAGTCGGACCAGAGAGAACGAGAGAAGATTTTCGACGCTTTTCGCCGTTGGGGTTACATGCAGGCCGATCTCGATCCGCTCGAACACTATGCCGGAGAGCAGAATCCGGATTTGGAGCTGACCGGTCCGGCGGCCGACGAGGCGCGGCGCATTTACTGCGGCACCATCGGCGCTGAATTCATGCACATGCCCGACCCTGAACGGCGCGACTGGGTGCGTGAGCGCATGGAAGCCGAACCCGAGCCGGTTGATCGCGAGCGCATCCTGACGCAGTTGGTCGAAGCCGATGTCTTTGAGCAGATGTTGCAAACGCTTTACATCGGCACCAAGCGCTTTTCACTCGAAGGTGAGACCGCGCTGATTCCGTTGCTTGAGGAAGCGCTGCAAGTGGCCGTAGACCACGGTGCCAACGAATGTGTCATGGCCATGCCCCATCGCGGACGCCTCAACGTGGTGGCGCACAGCGTCGGTCGGCAGATGGCCGATATTTTCGCCGGCTTCGAAGACGTGGACCCGCGCAGTACACTTGGCGGCGGAGACGTGAAGTATCACCAGGGTGCCACCAACACTCGCGAAATCAACGGCCGTCCGGTTGAAATTCACCTGGTTTCCAATCCGAGCCACCTGGAAGCCGTGGACCCGGTTTGCGTGGGTCGGGTGCGGGCTCACCAGACGCGCGAAGGCAAAACCGGAAAGCAACGAATCTTTCCGCTTATCATGCACGGCGATGCTGCTTATGCAGGGCAGGGCGTCTGGGCCGAGACGCTCAACCTGAGCTACCTGCGTGGCTACACCGTCGGCGGCACCGTCAACATCATCGTCAATAACCTGATCGGCTTCACCGCCAATCCGGCGGAGGCAAGCTCCACGCACTTTCCCTCCGACCTGTCAAAGCGGTTGCCCATCCCCATCTTCCACGTCAACGCCGAAGACCCGGATGCGGTGGTGCGCGTCGCGCGCTGGGCGGTGGAATATCGCTACCGGTTCGCATCCGACGTGGTGATCGATCTCATCGGCTATCGGCGTCACGGCCACAGCGAAGTCGACGATCCGACGATCACGCAGCCCATCGTTTATCGCAAAATCAAGGAGCATCCGCCGCTCTACGAGATCTACGCCCGGCGCATCGGAGTCGATGCCGCTCCGCAGGTGGAGCGCATGCGCACCCGCATGCAGGACGCCAAAAAGCAGGCGCAGCAGATGAAGAAAAAGCCCCTGCTTTACACTTTGCCGAGCTATTGGGATGCCTACAAGGGCGGCCTTTATTCGCCCGTCCTGGAGGTAAAGACCGCGCTCGACGCCGAGCGAATCGCCCGCCTGGGGCAGCAGCTCACGCAATATCCGCCGAACTTCAACATCCATCCCAAGGTTAAGAAGCTGCTGGAGCAGCGCCTGGAAATGTCTACCGGCAAACTGCCCATCGACTACGGCATGGCGGAGGCGTTGGCCTTCGCTTCGCTCGCCATGCAGGGGACGCCCATCCGGCTCAGCGGCCAGGACAGTCGTCGCGGCACCTTCAATCATCGGCACTCGGCTTTGATCGACGTGGAAGACGAGCACGAATACGTTCCACTTTGTCATCTCTCGCCCGAGCAGGCGCGGGTGGAGATTTATAACTCGGAGCTATCCGAGGCCGCCGTGCTGGGCTTTGAATACGGTTATAGCCGTGATTATCCCGAGGCCCTGGTGCTGTGGGAGGCGCAGTTTGGCGACTTTGCCAACGGCGGGCAGATCATCATCGACCAGTTCATCAGCGCCGGAGAAGAGAAGTGGGGCCTGCTCACCGGCTTGGTCATGCTGTTGCCACACGGCTACGAAGGCCAGGGGCCGGAGCACTCCAGCGCCCGCATCGAGCGCTATCTGCAACTCTGCGCCCGCGATAACATGCAGGTCTGCCAGCCTTCCAGCGCGGCGCAATATTTCCATTTGTTGCGCCGCCAGGCAATGCGCGCCTGGCGCAAGCCGCTGGTATGCTTCACGCCCAAGAGCATGCTGCGCAATCCGGAGGCAATGAGCCCGCTCGCGGCGTTCACCAATGGGCGCTTTGAACTGGTGATCGCCGATGAGCAAGTGCCCGATCCCAAGCGCGTTCTGCTGTGCAGCGGCAAAATCGGCCACGAGCTGGTAGCCGAGCGCAAGCGCCGCAAAGACCAGGAGACAGCCATCGTCTTTGTCGATCAGCTTTATCCTTTTCCCGAAACCGAGATCGCAGAGCTGATGACGCGCTATGCCCATGCCACCGAGATCATCTGGGTACAGGAAGAGCCGGCCAACATGGGCGCACTCTGGTTCGTTATCCCTCGCCTGCGCCGGACGATCACCAAGCACCCGGTGCGCTCGGTGAAGCGGGCGGCGGCAGCCAGCCCGGCAACCGGCTCGGCCAAGGCTCACGCCATGGAGCAGAAAACGCTGCTCACGCTGGCCTTTGAAAGTTGAGCCGTATTGCGGGCGTGAGCGAAGCGGGAGCCCGCAGGCGAAATCCTGAGCGCAGCGAAGGATCTGGCGTATTGCGGGCGTGAGCGAAGCGGGAGCCCGCAGGCGAAATCCTGAGCGCAGCGAAGGATCTGTGTCAGGGCGACGTCGATATAGCGACGTCCGGGCGGCCCGCAGGCGCGTTGATGCTGCCTCTGGGGTGCCTGAGCGCGCAGGCGAAATCCTGAGCGCAGCGAAGGATCTGTAAAGCACGCCCCCAATCCGTTCGTCGGCCCCGTTCGTACAACTAGTGTGGTGTCCCGTAAGTTGGCATACGTTGAAGGATGTCATCCTGAGCGAAGCGAAGGATTCCGGGACCTATCCGAATTCGTACCGTCTCAGGCTTTCCGACCCAAACCACCGGGGCCCATTGACATCGACGCCTTACAAAATGCTTTCACCAACTCTCTTGAAACATTTCTGCCGGACGCGAATCTGATTGTATTGGAGGCGCCAAGCAATGGTGATCCGAAGGTCTTCTGAGATTTCCAGCTCTGAGATTACCCCGAAGTCTGTTTATCTGAACCGGCGCAACTTTATGAAGGGTTCGCTAGCCTTGGGCGCGACGGCGCTGGCCGGCCGCAAACTCTACGGGCTGTTCGACCCGGAGGCCGTGCACGCTGAAAGCAAGCTGCAATACCAGAAGAGCGCCTACAGCACCAGCGAAAAACTGACCCCGCTCAAAGACGTGACCCACTACAACAATTTCTATGAGTTCTCCACCGACAAGGATGGACCGGCCAAGCTGGCAGGCTCGTTCCAGCCGCTGCCCTGGAGCGTCTCCGTCGAAGGTCTGGTGCAGAAGCCCAAGACCTACGACATGGACGCCTTGCTCAAGCTCGCCCCGTTGGAAGAGCGCATTTATCGCCTGCGGTGTGTCGAAGGCTGGTCGATGGTGATCCCCTGGACGGGCTTTCCGTTGAGCGCGCTGATCAAGCAGGTTGAGCCCACTTCCAAGGCGCAGTTCGTCGAGTTTACCTCAGTCCTTCGGCCCAATCAGATGCCGGGCCAAAAGCGCAGCGTGCTCGATTGGCCCTACGTCGAAGGCTTGCGACTCGACGAGGCGATGAACCCGCTGACCATTCTTGCCGTGGGGCTTTATGGCGAGACGCTCCCCAACCAGGACGGCGCGCCCATACGGCTCGTCGTCCCCTGGAAATATGGCTTCAAGAGCGCCAAGTCCATCGTCAAGATCAAGTTCGTAGACTACATGCCGCAGACCGCCTGGAACAAAGCTGCGCCCAACGAGTACGGCTTCTATTCCAACGTGAACCCGCAGGTCGATCACCCGCGATGGAGTCAGGCGACCGAGCGGCGGCTCACGGGGTCATTATTAGGTGACTTCTTTAAGCAGCCGACACTCATGTTCAACGGCTACGGAGATCAAGTGGCAGGCCTTTATGCCGGCATGGACTTGCGGAAGTGGTTCTGAGCACCGTGCGCCTGCATCTTAGAACAGAGGTAAGCGGTTCATGCAGTCGCATCTAAATTGACCGGGTGGCCCAAGCTTCTTTTGCGTGTGTGGGGCAGTTTTAGGGACAGTACGCTGTGTCGGAATATGCCCAAATGGCCAGCCTCTCGAACACCATATCGAAAATGCGAAATCGTACTTTGAAACCGATCGTCTTCACCCTGGCCCTCGTTCCGTTGCTGCGGCTGGTCCTGCTGGGATTCTTCGGCGACCTTGGCGCCAATCCAATTGCAAAGATTACCCACCAGACCGGCCTCTGGACGCTGAACTTGCTGCTGGTCACGCTCGCCATAACTCCCGTCAGGCGGGTCACGGGCCAGCTATGGCTCATCCAGTATCGCCGCATGCTCGGCCTGTTTGCATTCTTCTATGCGGTGCTGCACATGCTTACCTATGTGTGGCTTGATCAGTTTTTTAATGTCCACGCGATGGTGCATGACATTGCCAAGCGCCCGTTTATCACCATGGGGAGCGCCGCTTTTCTCATGCTTGTGCCCTTGGCTCTCACCTCGACCAAGAGCGCCATACGCCGCCTCGGCCGACGCTGGCAGCAACTTCACCGCCTGGCTTATTTCGCCGCTGTAGCGGGAGTTATTCATTTTGTCTGGCTGGTCAAGAAGGACATCCGCCAGCCAATGATCTACGCCTTCGTGCTGGCAGCTTTGCTCGGCTACAGGGTTGTCGTCCTGCTGCTCAAGCGCTACAACTCCCGGCAGCTTTCACCAGCGGCTTCCGCGGCGGGGGCGGAAGCCAGCGGAAACGACTGAGGCAGTGCTACCTCTTTCAGCCACTTACCTTTCCTGATTGACGCATCTCCGTACCCGGAGATTTCGCGACACTTTTGTCCGCAGCAGCACACGAACGCCTTAACTGCATCAAATTCTTTAGCGTCTGCCATGATCTCCATGGGAGAGGTTTACTCAAGTGCGAGGGCCCGGTGCTTTGTCCAGCATGTCACGAAGAAAATCCTGATAGGAACCGGTTTTGCGGCCAGTGCGGGAATCCATTGCGCGATTCTGTGCCCGCCGGGTCGTCTTTCCCGATGCAGGACGTCATCGCGCAGCCTCGGCGTGGCCCGAATGGCGATGCCGGCTCGCCCAGTCCTGATCTGCATAACAGTCTTTCGCAGGGCCGCCAACGGGACTCGCGTCCCTGGACGATTGCGCCGCTGCCGAAAGAGGTAATCGACTACGACAACACGCTTCCGCTGTTGGCCGAGCCCGGAATGGATCGCCGCCGCCAAACTCCCGATTCGGTTCGCCAAGCCATGCAGGATGCTTGGGGGAGCGCCGCTTCGATCAGTGTCCCCCCAGCACTGGCGGAACCCGAAGCGCCGGGACAAGAGGATCTGTCGAGTCCTGCGCCCGGTGGCGAAATAAGCCCGCAACCAGAACCCCCGCTACCCGCCGCTATTGCGGGCAGCGATGTGGAAAAGCCGACTCCGCCAGCTGAAGCGCCGTCGCCTTCGCCAGACTTGCCTGCGAGCGATGAGAGTAACGACTCGCCCACGCGTGAGAAGATTGCTTTCAACGCCAGCGATCAGCCCCTCCCGGAACCACCGCCGAAAGCGTCTGCGGTGGAAGCGAGCGCCAATGAACTAAGCCGCTTTCTCGATTTCACGCCTGCGCCGCACGAGCCCGGCAGCGTCTCCGGGCCTTCTTTCCTGGGGCTGAGTGGCGACGCTGAAACCTTGGCGCCCGAGGAGCAACCGAGGCGCCGGAAATGGCCACGGTATGTCGCCAGCGGCATGATCGCTGCGGTTGCGTTGTCAATGGTGCTGCACGGCACATCGCTCCGCGAGGCAGCTTCTCGCTATGCGCGGGTTGGAGTAACTTACGCGAATTTCCTGAGAACCGGCACGACAGCCACTAGCAACCCAGAGCCGTCGATCCCCAGCGCTGACCCCGCGTCTAACCAAAAGTCGGGCCCCGAGTTTGTGATCGAGGAGCATCCGGCGCATCCTGCTGGTGAGGCTGCCAGCACCGCGCAACCGCAAGCCACGCAATCTCAAGCCGCAGAATCCTCCGCTCCAGAATCGCCTGCAGCTTCGGCTCCCGCACCCATGGCGACCGCCTCCACCTCCGCAACGACGGCGCCCGCGACGAACGCGGAGGCCCCCGGACCGGCCAAGGCGGTTGAGTCCAAGCCGCTCGCTGCCGCCAGTCCCGGGCCAGCCGCCAAACCGTCGAAAACCGTTACGCCCAAGCCCTCTGCCCGGCAGTCTCCGCCGACGGTCGCTGGGCAAGCGGAGTATCAGCAGGCGTTGGCGGCCACCAATCCGGAGATCGCAAGGGCCCTGCTGTGGCGTGCCACTGCACTTGGCAATTCCGACGCGCAGGTGCGTCTCGCGGACATCTACATCTACGGTCAGGACGTGCCGCAGAACTGCGACCAGGGATTGATTTTGCTGCGCTCGGCAGCGAAAAAAACAAATCCCCATGCGCAAGCCAAGTTGGGAGCGCTCTACGCGACCGGGAAGTGCGTTTCGCAAGACCGCGTCCAAGCCTATCGCTGGCTTACCTTGGCGCTCAATGAGAATCAGGGCAGTGAATGGACCGAAAAGAACCGCGAGATGGTGTGGCGGCAAATGTCACCCGCGGAGCGCTCAAGGGCAACCGCATCACGCTAAACCGGGTTTCGCGGAAGGTGTGTCCGGCAAGTAGCTGGGCTTCGACTGGTGGCCCATTCAAGCCATCTGTTGGCTTGAGTGGGGCAGTTCCACTGCTGGGCCCGGGGCCCCATCCTGCCGCAGTTAGCCGATGTGGGACTTTGAATTCCCGGACACACGAATGCCATCCTCAGCGCAACCGATCGTCCAACATCGCGCTAGCTCGGACTGTGCTTATTGGAGGAACTTTGGGCGATTCGTTTCTCGAGAAATTCGACGTGGTCTTTTTCGTACTCGGCCAGTTCCTTGTATAGAGTGCGTAGCTGGAAATCAACGGTCACGCCGGCCAGTTCAGCGTAGAACTGCCGGGCATTGTTTTCCGCCGCCAGCGCAACCTGAAACGCTCTTTCCCGCGCACTCGGCTTGGCAGGGTCATCGTATTCGTCGAAGATATTGCCCGGTTCCAATCGTGGCACTTCAATCAGCTCTTGCAGATCTTCTTCCGTCAGTGCGCAGGATGCGTTGCCATAGCGCTCCATGTAGCGCTGCTGGAGCAGCGTGCTGTGGTGGCGCTCTTCGGCCGCCATATCCCAGAAAACACTGGCAATCTCAAGCGATTGCACGTCGCGGAACTCGACGAACATCTCGGCAAAGCGGTGGTAGACCTCGGCGTTGCGTTCTTCGATGAAGATGGCAACGTGCAAAGCCTCCTGCGGCGTGAGACTGATAAAGGCTTTCTTCATGGTGTGTGGTCCAACCCACCGACACAAGACCTATGTCGCTTAGACGGCATCTCTGGAAAAAAAGCCGTATGTGTCAGCGAATCTTCCTATTCCAGCGCTATCTCGTGCCAGATTGGAACAGCCCGTCCTTGAGCATCAGTAATATCACCGAGCACCACTATCGTCACCCCTGCCGGCTGCCCATACATGCCACAGCGAGCATGTGGATCTCGAGACAGGTGGTGCCAAAATTTCACCTTTGGGACCTTCATCCTGAGAGCTCGTCGCTGGGGTGGAGTAGCGAAGAATCTGCCTTTTCTCGCTACCCTGTGCCCGATATTTCTCCAACAGGCCCACCTATCCCCGTCGCCATCTATGGAACACACTCTGCTCCACCCGAGCTTGATTAAAGTTAAGTTATAGAAAAATATAAGCTTAACTATCAGTATCCAGAGGGTTTAATTCCTGCATCTTA
Organism: Candidatus Korobacteraceae bacterium; assembly: GCA_049519595.1. GTDB lineage: Bacteria > Acidobacteriota > Terriglobia > Terriglobales > Acidobacteriaceae > CAWBRT01. The sequence continues at coordinate 9,823 of JBEKQP010000036.1, forward strand.
CATGCAGTTAAAGTAATCTAAAAAGTTGACAGTCTTTCACTCAAGTTCTATCATCTGTTTGTTATAAGGTCAGAAGCAGAGCGGTTTCAGGCAAGACGATTTCCAGCAGGAGGCACGTTTCCAATGGCGAAGATTATAGGCATCGACCTGGGCACTACCAACTCGGTCGTGGCGGTTATGGAGGGTGGCGAACCCAAGGTCATCGCCAACGAAGAAGGCGGGCGCACCACACCTTCGGTCGTGGGGTTCACCAAGACGGGCGAGCGCCTAGTGGGCCAGGTCGCCAAGCGGCAGGCCATCACCAATCCCGAAAACACGATTTACTCCATTAAGCGCTTCATGGGGCGGCGCTTCGATGAAGTCAGTGAAGAAATGAAAATGGTCCCCTACAAGGTTGTGCAGTCGGGCGACCACGTGGCCATCATGGCGCAAGGCAAGGAATATACGCCACCGCAGATCTCGGCCATGATCCTGCAAAAGCTGAAAAAGGCGGCTGAGGATTATCTGGGCGAATCAGTTACGGAAGCGGTGATCACGGTTCCAGCCTATTTCAACGATGCGCAGCGCCAGGCAACGAAGGACGCCGGCAAGATCGCCGGGCTCGACGTCAAACGAATCATCAACGAGCCTACGGCGGCGGCGCTGGCTTACGGCTTAGATAAGAAGAAGAACGAAACCATCGCAGTCTACGACTTCGGCGGCGGCACCTTCGATATTTCCATCCTCGAGGTTGGCGAAGGGGTGGTCGAGGTGAAGTCGACCAATGGCGACACGCACTTGGGCGGCGACAATCTCGATCAGCGCCTGGTCGATTGGCTGGTCGAAGAATTCAAGAAGGACGAAGGGTTGGATCTGCGCGGCAAGGGCAACGAGATGGCGCTGCAGCGTCTGCGTGACGCGGCTGAGCGCGCCAAGATCGAACTCTCGACCACGATGCAGACCGAAATCAACCTGCCGTTCATCACCGCCGATGCCTCCGGTCCGAAGCATTTGGTCAAGACCCTGACCCGTACCAAGCTGGAAGAGATGGTGCGTGACATCGTCGAGCGTTCGGTTGCGCCTTGCCGTCAGGCAATGAAGGATGCGGGCGTTACCGCCGATAAGATTGACGAGGTGGTGCTGGTTGGCGGGCAGACACGCATGCCGTTCATCCAGAATCTGGTGAAGACCCTGTTCGGCAAGGAGCCGCACAAGGGCGTCAACCCGGACGAAGTGGTTGCCGTTGGCGCGGCCATTCAGGGCGGCGTGCTCGGGGGCGAGGTTAAAGACCTGCTTCTGCTTGACGTGACTCCGCTGACGCTGGCGATTGAGACGCTGGGCGGCGTGGCGACGCCGATGATTCCGCGGAACACGACGATTCCGACCCGCAAGACGGAAACCTTCTCGACCGCGGCTGACAACCAGAATTCCGTCGAGATTCACGTCCTGCAGGGCGAGCGTCCGATGGCGGCCCAGGATCGCACGTTGGGTAAGTTCCATTTGACCGGGCTCCCGATGGCGCCGCGCGGCGTGCCGCAGATCGAGGTAACGTTTGACATCGATGCCAACGGCATTCTGAACGTTACGGCCAAGGACATGGCTACCAGCAAGGATCAGAAGATCACCATCACGTCATCTTCCGGTCTGAGCAAGGAAGAAGTCGAGCGCATGGCCAAAGAAGCCGATGCGCATGCAGCCGAGGACAAGACCAAGCGCGAAGAGATCGAGACCCGTAACCAGCTCGACGGCATGGTCTACCAAACGGAAAAAATGCTGCGCGAGCACGGCGACAAAATCTCCGGCTCCGAGCGTGGTGATGTCGAGAACGCCTTGGCCGATGCCAAGAAGGCGCTGGAGGGCGGCGAGGTGCAGGCGATGAGCACTGCTCGCGACCGTCTACAGACGGCTTCGCACAAGCTGGCCGAGGCGATGTACAAGGCGACCGCCAGCCAGCCGCAACCCGGAGCAGGCGCGACCGGAGCGCCAGGCGATGGCGGCGCGGGCGCAGGCCCAGCGGCAGGCGGCCAGAAGAAAGACGAAGGCGTGATCGACGCCGAGTACGTGGACGTCGACGAAAAGAAGTGACGCCGTTTTGCTGGCCGTCTGAGGCCAGCGGGCGTCATCCTGAGCGAGCCCGCGTTAGCGGGTGAGTCGAAGGATCTCTCGCATGAGCGAGATATCTGGCTTGGTGGCCCATTCAAGCCCGCAGTTGGCTTGAGTGGGGCAGTTCCCAAATCTGCCGGATGTGGGAGCAGCGAGCAACAAAGAATCTTTCGCGTCGGCGAGTGATTCAGCATCTATCCGGGTGGGGCGTGATGAGCGCCCCTTCCGCTTATTTGGAACCCGGTTCCAGATAAGAAACAAGAGGTAAAGGACAATGCAGTTTCAGGTACAAGGCCAGAATTACTATTTGAAGTTTGATCCGGGCGTGGGGCGGTGGTATTTGTTGAAGCGGACGCTCGACGGATTCACTGGCATGCCGGTGCTGGATGACGGCGATGACGGCATACGGCCGTCGGAGCTTGACCTGATTCCGGACGATCAGGAGCAGCCAGAGACTGTGCACTGAGTCATGACTAGAGCCTGTCCCGCGCGGATGACTAGAGCCTGTTTCATTAGCAGCTTTGTTGACGGGGCGCGACCTCAGCAGCCTTGAAGGGGATGGGCTTCAGCCCGTCCGTCAGTAGCCGACAAGTATGCGGGCTTTAGCCCCTGAGGGTATTCGCCGTTCGGCGTACCATCGCGGTGAACTGGCGAAAATCTCATAGCGAAAACAAAACCGGATTGAGTGCCCAATGGCCACGACGGAAAAGAAGGACTACTACGCGGTTCTAGGAGTAAAGAAGAGCGCCTCGGCGGAGGATATCCGCAAGGCGTTCCGCAAACTCGCGCGCAAGTATCATCCCGACGTGAATCCCGGAAACAAAACCGCCGAGGAGAAGTTCAAGGTCCTTTCGGAAGCCAACGACGTCCTCAGCGACCCGAAGAAGCGCAAGATTTACGATCAGGTTGGTTTCTATTCCGACAACATCGATGCGGCCACGGCCGAGGCTTACGCGCGTGGTGGCGGCGCCGGCTTCGGTGCCGGCGGTTTTGGGAACGTTCCCGGAGGCAATGCGCCGCGCGGTGGCCAGCGCGAAGTGCATTTCGACTTCGATAACTTCGACTACGGACAAGCCGGCGGTGGCGGCGGGCGGAACGCGGGTTTCCGCGACATTCTCTCCAGCATCTTCGGTGCCGGCGGCGCTCCCCAGGCAGGGCCGGCCGCGATGGGCGGTACTGATCTGGAGTACCAGGTTTCAGTTCCTTTCTGGGATGCGATCCGCGGCGGCAGCATCCGGTTGAACATTCAGCGGCCCGGCGCGAACGGTCAGATGGTCAGCGAACCGGTCGAGTTCCGCATCAAGCCGGGCACGCGCGACGGGCAGCGCATCAGGCTCGCCGGCAAAGGCAATCCCGGAATGCGTGGCGCTCCAGCAGGCGATCTTTACCTGGTGGTGCACATCGATTCGCATCCAGTCTTCCGGCGCGAGGGCGACGACATTTACATCACGCTGCCGGTCATGCCGTGGGAGGCAGCGCTTGGAGCCAAAGTGGAAGTTCCCACCATCGATGGCCGCGCGCAGTTGCGCATTCCGCAGGGAACGCAGAGCGGGCAAAAGCTGCGCATGCGCGAAAAAGGCGTGAAGAGCGCGACCAGGGAAGGTACGGTTGGCGATGAGATTGTCGAAATCAAAATTGTGGTGCCCACGGTGCAGGACGTGCGCGCCAAAGAGTTGTGGCAGCAGTTACAGAAGCTGCATCCGGAAGACCCCAGGGCCGAGCTGTGGAGCAAGGTTTAGCCGTTGTGCGGGCGTGAGCGCAGCGGGAGCCCGCAGGCGAAATCCTGAGCGAAGCGAAGGATCTCGATGACGAAGCGTAAAGGCAAAGGCGCGTACATGATCTCCGTAGTGGCGGAGATGTACGAGATTCATCCGCAGACCCTGCGGCTGTACGAGCGTGAAGGTCTGCTGAAGCCGTCGCGCAGCGAAGGCAACACGCGCCTCTACACGGAAGACGACCTGAAACGCTTGGAGTTCATTCTTTCCCTGGCGCGTGATCTTGGCGTGAACATTGCGGGCATCGGCATCATTCTGAACATGCGTGAGCGCATGGAGCAGATGCAGCATCAGATGCAGGACTTCGTGCAATACGTTCAGCAGGAGGTGATGTTGCGCGCCCAGAGCAGTCATCCCAAAGATGACGCCTTGGTTCCGGTGCGGCGCAGCGCGCCTGTGGTAATTCCTCCGGCTCCCGGAGCGAATCCTTCAAGAAAAAGATAAACCGCTTCGCCGCGCTCCCATAAGTTCCGCTGTCCCCATGTTCGCCGTGCGTTCCCTAAGTTCACAACATAAGTTTCAAGGTGACATCCTGAGCGGAGCGAAGGATCCCTGGGCCTATCCTATTACGCGCCGTCTCAGGCCTTCCGACCCGAACCCCGGCTGGTGGCCCATTCAAGCCCGCTGTTGGCTTGAGTGGGGCTGTTGTCTTTAGTGCTCTTCGTATCAGAAGACCCGACGTCGTGCCAGTCACTAAACCCCCGGCTCCGCTCAGCATGACGGCATGGAATTTTCTGCGCTCTAAAGTCAGAATCGTGGTCCACATTTGTGGTGCCCAAGCGGTGCCAATCGAAACTAATGTGGGGTTGTTGTTCAGGGTTTCGGCAGGCGACTCAGATTTCCGGCCAGCACCGCGAGCGTAGTTTTTGGCCGGGCCTGGCATGTTCGGAAGCAGTCCGGCGAGAGCTGTCAAGCGCCTCTGGTTCAACGATGCTGGCGCTCACACGGCTGGTTTCCACCTGGTGATCGGTGTGTGTCTCGAAAGAGGGAGCAGAGACTTCGCACTTGGCAAGCCTTGCTTTCGGCGTTTTCAAACCAACCGGCATACTCAAATCTCAAATCCCAAACGGCCGACGAAGTGGAGGGTGCTCCGTCACCGGCGCCGGCCGTGCGGAACTCGCCGCGGCCGCTGCCTCGGCCGACATCGGCTTAATGTCCCGAATGGGCTACAGCTTAGCCATGCTCTAATGCGTTCGCAGTGAGGATTGTCACAGCCGCAGGTGACCCTGCTCGGCCTCAACTGGATAATGTTATTTGGAAATTCGGGCCGGCGTTGCGGATTGTGTGTTGCGGCTCGTGCGGCTTTGAGAAATAATCGCCAAGGTTACTTCCTCCAAATGAGACAACGCTTGCGTTGGCCTTACTCTTATCGGTATCTGACGAGATTGAACGCCCCTGCCTCCGAGGCCGACAATCTCAGGACGGAGCGTGCACTCGGGCTTGCTCGGGCCGTGCTGTCCGGCCTGATGCTGCTGGCTATCTATGTGGACTCGCGGCGGGCGGCCAGCTCCACTCCCCTGCTTTATGAGACGGTAGGCGCATGGGTATTCTATAGCTGCGCCCTGGTCATCTGGCTTTACTATCAGGAAGACGCGCCGCCGATTCGTGCCCTGCATCTGTTCGACCTCCTGTGGATCATTTTGATCACCTCGCTTACCCAGGGGCCTTTCTTCACGCTGTTCACGTTCAGCCTGGTGGCTGCCGGCTTCCGCTGGGGCTTGCCGGAAACCATGGGCACGGCTGCAATTAATATCATTATTTTGAACATCGAGGCATTTTTTGGAAAAGGGACAACCGCGTCCTTTCATGACCTGCTGCAAGGCCAGTTTGAGGTCAACCGTTTCATCGTGCGTTGCGTGTTCCTGGTGGTACTGGGGATGCTCATTGGGGTCGGAGCAGAAAACGAGAAGGAGCGCCGCGCCGAAGCGGCCATGGTAAATCGTTTGCTTCACTCTGTTCGGCCGGAGGCTGGATTAACCAACAGTCTGCAAATCGTCCTCTCGGAATTCGCGCGCCTGTTCTCTGCCAAACGTGCCTATGTAGCCATCAAGGAGCTGACGACCGATAGAGTTTTGGTCTGGCACTTGGATGTTCTATCGCCGAACGCCAAACCCCACATGCGCGAGATTCCGTCCGGCGAGGCGGATGGCTTCCTGCTTCGAGAGTTGCCCAGAACTTTCTACTGCCGGCAACTTCAGGACCGCGCGCAATTGAATTGGTGGGAGGGCGGGTCGGTGCACACCAGAGAGATGGATGCGCTGCCCTACGCCGCGTTTCGCCGCGACCCGGTTCAGTCGATGGTTTGTGTCGCCAGCGAGATGGGGAACGAGTGGTTCGCCCGGCTCGTGCTTATCGACGCGCGCGTTGGCGAAAGGCGCGAACGGGAACTCGGGTTTGCGGAAAGCCTCGCCAGGCAAGCAACCTCGGCGTTGTACAGCCTCTTCCTGATTCGCCGCCTGCGTTCGCGCGCGGGCGCGATGGAACGGGCGCGGGTCGCTCGCGAGCTGCATGACGGCGCCATTCAGAGCATGATTTCCGCCGAAATGCGGGTTGACGTGTTACGCAGGCGCGCCGAGCGCGGCTCCTCGGAGCTGGAGCCCGAACTATCCGAGCTTCAGCATTTGCTGCGCCGGGAGGTGCTGAACCTGCGCGAACTGATGCAGCAGATGCGCCCCGTGGATCTTATCCCCGAGCAGTTGCTCGATTACATTGCGGACACCGTTGACCGTTTCCGGCGCGACACCGGAATCGACGCCCGCTTTGTTTCCGACCTGCAGGAGGTGGATCTTAGTCCGCATATTTGCCGCGAGCTGGTGCGCATTGTGCAGGAAGGGCTGGTGAATATTCGCAAGCACTCCCAGGCAACGCACGCCATTGTAGGCATGACCCGGTGCGAGAGCGGCGCTCTGCGGCTGACCATTTCAGATAATGGGCGCGGATTCGAATTCGAGGGACTGATCTCATCGGAAGAGCTTGCCAATACCACCAAGGGGCCAATGATCATCAAGGAACGCGTTCGTGGTATTGGCGGGCAGCTCAGCATAGAATCAAACCCTGGGCGCGGGTCACGTTTGGATATCACGCTACCACCGAAAGGAAAGTCCGCTCATGGATAACAATACTTCCAAGATTCGAATTCTTATCGCCGACGATCACGCGATTTTTCGCGACGGACTACGCCGTCTCTTGGAGTCAGAGCCTGAATTCGAGGTGGTGGGCGAAGCTGCCGATGGCGTCGAGGCCATCGCCCAGACTCAGCAAATGCGCCCCGACATTCTTCTGCTCGATCTGGCTATGCCTCGCATGCCGGGACTGGAAACCTTGCGCGAACTTGCGGCTCAACACACTGAAGCGCGGGTGATCCTGCTGACCGCCGCGGTCGAGAACCGCCAGATGGTCGAGGCTTTGCAGATCGGCGCGCGTGGCGTGGTGATGAAAGAGGCTGCCACGCAGATTCTGCTGAAAGCCATTCGCGCGGTCATGTCGGGCCAGTATTGGGTCGGGCGCGAGCCCGTCGCCGACCTGGCTCAATATCTCAGGGCGCATGCCGCCGGACAGCAAAATACCAAGGCGAAAAGCTATGGCCTGACGCGGCGCGAGATCGAAATCCTGTCGACCATCGTCTCCGGCCTCAGCAACAAGGAGATCGCGCAGAAGTTCTCGCTCAGCGAAGATACGGTCAAGCATCACTTGACCAATATCTTCGACAAACTGGGAGTCTCCAGCCGTCTGGAACTCGCCTTGTTCGCCATCAATAATCGCCTCATCGAAACCGTTTAGCAGGTCGCGGACAAACTCGTGTCTTTGGGTGCCCCATTCAAGCGAAGCTTGGGTGGGGCTTTCGTTTTTCATCACAGCACGGAACTGAAACCCGGAAGAGTGTCGCGAACGGGCACTGCAAGAACATCGACCACCCCCCGCCCTAGCTGCGCTCGAACTCTGCCATGGACTGTTTCCTTCGCTCTGGATGTCATCGTGAGGAGGTTCGTAGACTTCGCGAACCGACGTGACGATCTATGCATTTTTCCTGGGGTCGACCGCTTGGTGCCCCAGGTTCGCCCGTTGTTGGCTAACCTGGGGTAGTTTTTTGTACTGCCACGGAAGAGCGGGTGCTCAAGGTTCCGCGCCGTCTTGTTCGGCGCTAATTCGGGCGAGTAGGATCTACGCAGTCCAGCCCGCGCAGCGGGCAAAAGAAGATAGCCCCAGGCGTAAGCCTGGGGTACGCGTAAGGATCTGCGCAACTCAGCCCGCGTAGCGGGCGTAAGAACCCTCGCTCGCCCGCCGATGCGTCTTGTCCAGCGCGATTTCGTTTGAGGCTGTTCTCTACTTGCCGGCCCTGAGCGGTGCGACTTTTACCCCCGCCGCTTGTAGCTTCTCGCGCAGCGTGCGTGCAATCTCCGGTGCGCCCGGCGTATCCGAGTGGATGCAGAGCGTTTGCGCTGCCACCGCCAGCCGCTTGCCATCAATGGAAATGATCTCGCTGCGAATGGCGACTCCCACGCCCTGCTCGGCCGCGCGCTCGGGCGGCTGCATCAATGCGCCGGGAAGTTTGCGGTTGCGCAGCGTGCCGTCGGCTTCATAAGCGCGGTCGGCGAAGGCCTCCGACACGGTCTGCAATCCCATCCCGGCGTACCAGCGCAACGCGTTGGAACCGGGCTGGCCCACCATGATCAGGTTGCGATCACAGGCCAGGGCGGCGCGGCCGATTGCCTCCGCTGCTTCCTTGCTGTTGTTCGCCGCGTGATAGAGAGCGCCATGCGGTTTCACATGCACCACGGGTACGCCGTGGCGCTTCGCCACCTTCTGCAAAGCGGCGATCTGCTCACGCACCGAGGCTTCCAGGGCTTCCGGAGCCATCGCCATCTCCGTCCGCCCAAAGTTTTCACGATCCGGATACCCGGGATGCGCGCCCACGCCCACGCCGAGCTTCTTGGCAAGACCAACCGTGATCTCCATGGTCTGCTCGTCTCCGGCGTGTCCTCCGCAGGCAATATTCGCCGATGTTAGCTGGCGCATGATTTTTTCTTCGGTGCCGTTGGCGATCGCTTCCGGCAATTCGCCAATATCGGAATTGATATCGATCGTGATTACGCTCATAGTGTCATCCTATTTCAGCGGGAGTGATTTACCGCTTGTTTCGAACTGAATAACTATCCCCCACATCCGCTTTTTTTTCGACGAATATGGGCGACGCTTTTCGCAAACTGGTCCAAGCCGTTTCACTACTCGGCCTTGAAGGGGCGCGGCTTTAGCCGCGCCGTTCAGAGGGCCAATAGTGGTGCGGGCTTTAGCCCCTGAGGGAATTGTCCGCCGGTGCCCCAGGTTCACCCGTCGTTGGCTAACCTGGGGTAGTTTCTTCTACTGCCACGGAAGCGCTCGTCTGCCTTGCTTCGGGGCTGGCGTGGGTTAGTGCCGTGGACCGCCCGCAAATCTGAAATCTGAAATCAAACAATCTGAAATGCTTTTCCAATCCACTCTTCCTGTTCCCGCAGCAACCCGATGGCTTCCTCAACGCTGACCACGCGAAAGTGTACCTCATCCTGTGGGCGCAACTGGGCAACGTGTCTGAGGTCAGCCGCGATCACGTTGGCGACCTTGGGATAGCCCCCCGTGGTCTGCTGATCCACGAAGAGGATGATCGGTTGCCCATCGGGAGGAACCTGCATTGCGCCCAGCGAAATGCCTTCGGTGATGAGCTGCGACTTCGGCGGCAGCGTCAATGCCTCGCCCTGGAAGCGGATGCCGCGGCGATCCGAGTCCCCGGAGACTACATACGAGCCGCGTTGCAGCGTTTGCAGTCCTTCGGCGCCAACCCACGAAGCCTGCGGCCCCGGCGTGACGCGCAGTTCGCGGCGCGGCTCCAGATACGCAATCGCCTGCCGGGAAATTCCGCGTACGCCACTGGAGTCAACATGGCGGACGGCGAGTTGGTCGCCGGCCTTCAGTGCGCGGCCTTCCACTCCACCCAGATGAGCCGAACGAAGCGTAGCCACGCTGCCCATCACCGGCTTCAATTCGAAGCCTCCCTGAACCGCAAGATACGCGCGGGCTCCTCCGGTAATCGCGCCACACTTGAGAACCGCGCCCGGAAGCACCGGGAATGCCCGCCACATGGGAGCCTTGGCGCTGCCCAGTCTGCAATCAACCTGAGCGCCCGTAAGCACCACAATCGCGGCTCGTTGGAACTCGACCGTAGCTCCCAGCAGAGTCATCTCCAAGGCTGCCGCGTTCTCTTCGTTGCCGAGCAAGAGGTTGGCGACCCGCAGGGCAAGCGCGTCGGCAGCCCCCGCGGGCGTTACGCCGAGGTGCGCGTATCCGTATCGGCCGAGGTCTTGAATCGTCGTCATCAGGCCCGGATTGATTATTCGAAGCGCCATGAGGCTATCCGCCGGCGACCATCGCGTCAAAGCTTTCGCGAGTGATGGGCGTGAACTTTACCAGATCTCCCGGCTGCAATCGTGAAGGCGGCTTCGCCTCGGGATCGAACATACGCATCGGCGTGCGGCCAATCAGTCGCCAACCGCCGGACCATTGCATGGGATAGAGACCCGTCTGGCTGCCGCCAATTCCTACGCTACCGGCGGGAACGGAGGTACGAGGTGTCTTGAGGCGCGGTGTCGCCAGCGACTCGGGCAAGCCTCCCATATAGGGAAACCCCGGCGAAAAGCCTATGAAATAGACGGTGTACTCGATCGAGCTGTGCCGCGCAATCACCTCTTCCGGAGAGAATCCGGTGTGCTGCGCGACATCGGGCAGGTCGGGGCCCTGCTCCCCACCGTAGCAAACTGGGATTTCGATCGCTTGCCGCGCGCCGTCCGAAGAAGCTATATCGCTCTGCCCAATCAGCTCCTGGATGCGTGCGCGCAACTCCGTCGCCGGCAGCAGCAGCGGATCGTAGTCGATCAGCAGCGAGGCGTATGCGGGATGCAGGTTGCGGATGCGCCCCCCGGCGCTCTTCGGTGAATCGTTGGTCAGCAAGTCATGGAAGAGTCGAATGACGCGCCGGTTCAAGTCCCGCGAGATCTCGTCGCCGAAGACCACCAACATGGAAGAGTCACTGGCATCAATGACTCGTATCCCCTCGCTCACTTGCACTTAGCCTCGCATCGGGTTGCGTTTCAAATCCGAGAGTACGCCGATGCGCCTGTGTTTTCCAGTGCATTTCGCGAACATCAAAGCGTGAAGGTGCCCCGCGTTCGCCCGTGTCTGGTGACTGGGCTAACGTGGGGTAGTTTCACGCTCGTGGGGTCACTGGGATAACGTGGAGTAGTTCTTTGAACGCATTACCAGCCGGGAGTTGTCGAATCCGGAGCGCTCTGGTTTGGCGTGCTCGAATCGTTAGTCTCGTCCTGGGCTGGATGCGCCTTCTTCTTTTTCTTCTTCTTGCCTTGGCCGGATTGGTCAGTTGCACCGCTTTGGTCGATCGTCGACGTACTGCTGCTGCTCGTTGAATCCGACTGACCACGCGTTCCGGTATCACCTTGATTTGGGAGAGCAGCCGGGCTGCTCTGATCGGCCGGACTCGTGTTATCGGTTGGGCTCGTGGTGGTTGTCTGGGCGGCCGCGACGCCAACTGTAAACAAGCTGGCGGTTGCAATCGCAAGTAGCTTTTTCTTCATGACATTTCCTCCCGCTTCCAAGCCGCGGCAGTTCACGCGTATCCTGCTGCCAGGTTGATTGGGTGTTGACACTCGTTCGATAAGTCGATTCCGAACCGTGTTGGCCTGCGCCTGCCGGGTATTAAATGCCTGAGCTGAAGAAAGTAGGCTGGTGCGCTTTCGTCGAGGCGGCACACTAACGGGCTGCTGAAAAACCATTCTACGAGGGTGTCAGCAGAGCGAAGGATCTGCTGTTTGCGCGTGTTGAAAGTAAAGCCGATCCCAAGCGCAAAATCGGCGCGACCTCAGGATGACACCCCTCTTGCTGTCCTTTGACCAGCAACCGGCGTCTGGCGTCCCAGTCATTTTTTGGCGAATGTGGACGCATGGCGATTCATCCCGGCGCTTTGAGACATCTAATTTCAGAGTTGATCAGGCGGCGGGATTTTCCTGCCCGGCCGAACTGAATCTGCTCAAGCGTGAGGTAACAGTGCGATTGCTCGTAGTCGAAGATGACAATCCCATACGGGATTTTCTATCGCGCGGGCTGGCTGAAGCCGGCTACCATGTCGACGCCGCGCCCGACGGGCGCTCCGCCGAAGCCCTCGTCGTGGAAAGCGCGTACGACGCGATGGTGATCGACCTTGGGCTTCCGGACATGGACGGCCTGGACTTAATCGCGCGCTGTCGCGCTCAGGGTAACGCGGCGCCAGTGCTGATTCTTTCCGCCCGCCGTTCCGTCGATGAGCGCGTGCGCGGTCTGGAACAGGGCGGCGACGATTACCTCACCAAGCCTTTTGCCCTCGCCGAGCTTTTGGCGCGCGTAAGAAATCTGTTGCGTCGAAGCACGCCGCTTCAGCAGGAATCGACACGCTTGTGGGTGGGCAATCTGCAACTGGACCTGGTGCGGCGGGAGGCTCGCCGCGAAAACCAGCTTTTGCAGCTCACCTCGCAGGAGTTTTCGCTGCTCGAGTACCTTTGCCGGAACGCCGGCCGGGTGGTCACCCGCACCATGATTCTCGACCATGTCTGGCACATGCGTATCGATCCCGCGACCAATGTCGTCGACGTCCACATTTACCGTTTGCGCAGCAAAGTGGATCAGGAACCGCATCGGCCCATGATCCACACCATTCGCGGGGTTGGCTATGTCCTTAAGGCTTCCTAGAGGCGTTCAGTCGACGGCCGCATGGAGAATTTCCGTCTGGACGACGCTGGCCTTCGCCATCGGCAGCGCCTTCGCTTTCGCCATCGTGTACATGCTGGTGGCCAGAGACGCGGACACTAGACGCGATATATGGCTGGAAGGCGAAGCTGGAACACTGGCCGAGGTTGCGGCAAGACTCCCGCGCGGCGCCTCCTTCGCGCGCCGCATGCAAGAGGTGGCCGAATTCGCCACGCGCGACGTGCTGCAAGAACATACCAGCCACCTGATGCCCGGCGAAGATGCTGTCTTCTTCTTAAATGCCGGAGCGGGGTGCCCAACGGTTTGGGTGGGGCCAAGCGCGCAAGAGCCGTTTTTGCAAGCCATCGAAGCGGCCCGGCTTTCACCGGATGTGCCGCAAACCGTTCGCGTTTCCGGTTGGCCGCTTCCATTCCGCGTCATTCGCAAAATGCCGGAAGCGGATTGCGGATTCTACCTCGGTTACTGCGATGTCAGCGGTACGCGCACCATGCAAAAGCTCACGGCACGCTTCCTGCTGGTCTGGTGTGCCACGGTCGCGCTCGGATTCCTCATCTCATTGGGCGGCGCCTATCGCGCCTTGCTGCGGCTCGAACGAATTTCGAATGCCGTGGACAACATTGACAGCAACGAACTCAAGGGCCGCGTTCCGGAAGGGCCGTATTACGATGAGATCGCCCGGCTCTCGCACACCTTCAATCGCCTGTTGGATCGCATCGAAGCGTCCAATCACGAGTTGCGTTTGGTGACCGATTCGGTGGCGCACGACCTGAAAAGCCCGATCACCTCGATTCGAGGCAACTTGGAAGTTGCGCTTTCCGATGGCGAGAATGGCAAGTGGCGGGAGTCGGTGGCCGAAGCGATTGAAGGGCTCGATCGCCTTGCCCAGACGTTGAATACCGCGCTCGACATCTCCGAGGCTGACGCCGGCGTGCTCCGCCTGCGCCGCGAGGCAGTGGAGTTGGCTCCGTTGGTGCAACAGCTCGTCGACCTCTATCAGCCCTCGCTGGCCGAACACAATCACATCCTCGAGTGTGATTTAGAGAGCAATGTGGTGATTGAGGCAGATCGCTCTCTCCTGAATCGCATGATCGCCAACTTGCTCGACAACGAAACTGTTCACCTGCCGCGCGGATGCTCCGTGAACGTGACCGTCAGGGCAAAGGACGGCATGGCGGAGCTGATCATAGAGGATGATGGCCCGGGCTTTCCTGCCGATTTGCGCCCGCATGTGTTGGAGCGCTTTGTCAAAGGACCGCACTCGAACGGTCACGGACTGGGGTTGGCATTCGTCAACGCCGTCGCCCAGGCACACGGTGGAGCCGTGCTGGTGGCGGATCGTCCGGGCGGAGGCGCATCCATCGAGTTGGCGCTGCCCCTGGCTAAGGTTCTTAGCACTTGATTCGATACAAGCTATTTCCCAAATCGGCTTTAGAGGGGCATGGTTTTACAGGCTGCGGGAAAATTACTCTCCGAGGTGTCATCCTGAGCGCAGCCGGGGTCCCCGACAAGCCCTCTGTTGGCTTGTTGGGGTGGAGCAGCGAAGGATCTGCTGTTTGCCTGTGCTGAAAATAAAGCAGGTCCTTCAGTCGCGCAAAACCGGCGCGACTTCAGGATGACACTGCTACGCGTTTTTCCGTAGCCTGTTTAGCCACGCCATCCAGAGCCAGAAAGTTTTGAAGGGGCATGGCTTTAGCCATGCCGTCCAGAGCCAAAGAGTTTTGAAGGGCGTGGCTTTAGCCATGCCGTCCAGAGCCGGAAAGTTTTGAAGGGGCATGGCTTCAGCCATGCCGTCCGGAGCCAGAAATAACGTGGGCTTTAGCCCCTGAGGGAATTGTCTGGTGGCCCATTCAAGCCTTCTGTTGGCTTGAGTGGGGCGGTTCCCGGTCGCTTGTCCTCCGCCTACCGCGCGGAGACCGTGCGGCCAATGGAACCCACCGTTCGGATGGAGATGCTCACCTTGTCGCTGACCCGCAGAAATAACGCGCTCGGGTTCTTCATTCCCCAAGCCTGGTAGGGCACGGCAAAGTCTGTGCTGGCCGAAACGCTGTTCCCGTTGATCGTGAGCGGAACCGTCAACATCAGCTCGTGCTCTGCTCCATGAATCCGAAACGTCCCCGAGATTTCGACACGGGATGCTTCCTGCGCCACCGTCCCAATCACCTTGTGGGGAATGAAAACAATCTCCGGGTAGCGCGCGCTTTCCAGAACATCTTTGTGCATTTTGCTGTCGCGAGAGCGATTGCCGCTATTCCCGCTGCTGGCATCGACCACGATGGCACCGCTGGCGGCTCCGCTTGCGATATCGAAGTTAATCCGTCCGCTCTTAAGTTTGAAGCTGCCGTGCACCGTGTGGAATGTGCTTTCCAGGATAAATTCCACCTGCGTTTTTGCCGGGTCTAGCGTGACCACCGCCTCTTCCGCCAGCGCCTGTCCGCTGAAGAGCGCAAACCAGGCGAAGGCAAGCCCGAAGCTTCGCCAGCAAGACCTATTCATTTGGTGTGCCACTCAGGTCCACTCCAGTGTGCTTGTGTGACCGGCTCACGCGGTAAGCAGGCGCCATCCGAGCGAAACCGTTTCTCGCGCTCCGAAAGAGAATGGAGACACGGCGCCAATATGGATGGCTAGCAATCGGTCGAATAAGCTGGGTTCGGCGGAAAAGGCGCGCAACACCCGCCGCCGGAAATTTGCATGCCGGTCCATGCTCAGCATGAGCTTGGTCATGAAGCGCGGCAGCCCCATGATTCGCCGATGCGCTGCCTGATAGGGTTGCAAGTTGCCCGCCGCGAGCGCCTCCGCCAGCGCCAGCGCCTGCTGGAAGGCCACGGTCAGACCCTCACCCGCTATCGCGTCGACCGAACCGGACGCTTCGCCGATCAGCGCCAGGTTTCCGCGCCACACCAGGGGCAGCTTTTGAGTGACACTGACCGCACCGAGCATCCTGCTGACTCGTTTTGCGCCGCGAAGCCTTTCGGCAACCACGGGAAAATCCGGCATTGCCTCGTCGAAGCTCAAACGCGGTTCGGCGGTGAGCAGCGCCACGCAAATCTGGTCGGAGGCGACCGGAGTGATGTACATCTGACCGCGGTCGCTCCAGTGGACTTCAACGAAATCCGACCACGGCGCTACGCCATAGTGGCAGCGAAACCCGAAACGCCGTCGCGCGTCGCGCACCGGATCGAGTCCGCTCTGCGCTCGCAGACGCGAATTCTGTCCATCCGCGCCAATCAGCCAGCGGCTGCGGACCGTGTGGCCATCCACGACAACCTCTTGCCTGCGAACGTCCCGATGGACGGTAACACGACTTCCCCAGTGCAACTCCACTCCGACCTCGGCAGCCCGATCGACCAGCAATTGGTGAAGCACGGGTCGACGCACACCGCAACCGGCACTGTCCGGGAAGTGGGCGTCGATCGCGCCGTTGCACTCAATGAACCTCATGCCGCGGAGCGCGGCGAATTGGCTGGGTGCAAAACTCGGATTCCGCGGAGGCAGTGTGATTCCGAGCCGACTGAGCGCGGCAACGCCCGCGGGCATGATGCCTTCGCCGCAAGCCTTGTCGATAGGCGGACGGGCTGAGTCTGCCAGTGCGACCGTCATCCCCGCCTGGCGGGCCGCAATCGCTGCCGCCAGTCCGGCGGGACCGCCGCCGGCGACGAATACGTCAGT
>JBEKQP010000037.1:0-25733 GCA_049519595.1 Candidatus Korobacteraceae bacterium
CTGCCAAGGCCAGAGGAAACTCATAACCAGGCTTGCCCGGGTGGTTGACGAGTCCGTTGTGCAGATGGACCTTGACGATGGCCACGATCATGTCCCCCA
This sequence comes from Candidatus Korobacteraceae bacterium, assembly GCA_049519595.1. Classification (GTDB taxonomy): domain Bacteria; phylum Acidobacteriota; class Terriglobia; order Terriglobales; family Acidobacteriaceae; genus CAWBRT01. The sequence goes on from JBEKQP010000037.1 coordinate 100, forward strand.
GGATCAACAGGCTCGCGACGCGGGTGAGCAGGCCGATGAGCACGAGAATTCCGCCGCCGAATTCGGCCCACGCCGAGACGTATGCCATCCAGCCGGGCATGCCGAGCGACTGTATAAGCTGCACAAAATTGGCCATGCCATGGTGCACTTTCATCCAGCCGTGCGTGGCCATGATACTGCCGAGCACCAGTCGCAACACCAGCACCGCTAACGGACTCGCTGCTTCGCGCACTATTTCTTCCTTCCCGCCGCGACTCTTGTAGCAGCCGCTTCCTGCGAGCTTGATTGATGCATCATTTTAATACCACGGGCCGCCAGTTCGGTGAGCACCTGCTGCGCGGGGACGTCACGCTCCTGCAGAATCGCCCCGAACTTTTCGATCTTCCCCGCAGCGAGCATCTGGACAACGATGCTGGCCGGCCATGCCGTGGTCCGCATCATGGAAGTCAAGCCGGTCTTCGGGTCGAACTTATCCACCAGCGTATAGGAATCAACCCGCCCGCCTAGCACGGCTTCCACGTGCATGATGGTTACATCCGGAGCAGTGTCGGTGAACTTTTCAAGCATCAGGTGAGCCATCAGCTCCCGGGGTGCGATCTTCACCTTGCCGATTTGCCGCTGCTGCTTGGAGAATAGGCCGAAGTCGTACAGAGCCCGGATGATAGTCGCGTGTCCGGGATAGCGCAATGTCTTTTCGAAGCACTCGCCGACCCGCCCGGCGAAGGTTTCCGGCAGAGTCGAAGTTCCGCCTGAAGTGTGGAAAGCTTCCAGCTCGGGGAATCCGCGCAGCTTGAACGTTTCCAATTCGGTCAAAGGTTCTATGGTGACAATCTTCTTGTTACGCAGAATCTTGGCCGGCTCAGCATACTCGTTGATGAGTCCATCGACCGAAAACACAAGCTGGTAATAAAAGGGCGGGCGCGGATCTTGCGGCAGTCCGCCAACGTAAATCTTCAACGCGTCGGCCCGGCCGCTCGGGGTCCCCGACGAGCCCGTTTTTGGCTTGGGGTTATGCATTCCACGCAGCAGATCGCCGGCGAGGATCGAAGCCAGTCCGGGCGAAAGACCGCAGTCGGGGGCGATGCGAACTCTCCGCTTGGCGGCTTTCTTGTCCAGAGCAAGCTCCTGGCGCACAACCGCGTTGTTGCCGCCCAGGTCGGCAAAGTGGCACTTGGCATCGATGGCGGCTTGGGCAAGCCCATAATTGAAAAAGTAAGGGACACAGGAAAGCGCTGCCTGATGCCGCTTCATCAGGTTGCTCACGGCGCGAGGGTCCGCCGCGTCGACTTCCGCAAAAGCGACCTTCTTGCCGCCTGCGAGCCGGTTCACCCTGGCAGCCGCAGCTTTAGCACTTCGCTGGTCAATATCGACAAGGGTGACGGCGTCCACCATGGCCGAGCGGGCCATGTCGTAAGCTGCCGCCGATCCCATCATTCCGGAACCGATCACGAGTAGTTTCATTGCATCACCATGGATGAGCCGTTGCGGGTTCAAATCGCGAAGTGGCGGCGACTGGCCGGAGCCCGCAATTCGTAGTTCGCAATCTGAAATTTGAAATGTCAAATCTGAAATCTGAATGTCTCACCCCATCGCAAGCTCATCGGCGGATTCCAGTGGAGTACCACACGTGCGGCAGATCACGGCTGAGCAATCTCCGCACACCAGCGGATCCTCGATTTTGCGGGCGCAGCTTGGGCAGTAGAGCGCGGAATCTCGCTCACCTGGCTTCGGGGTGCTTGCGTTTTCCACCATAATTCTGCGACTGTAGCATAAGCGAGGAGGCATTTATCAATCCAATGCCGGATCAAGATGCGGACGAGAAGCTGCGGCGGGAGTTCAACAACTGGGTGCTGACCGGGCGTGCTGACGGCATGGAGAAGCACCATCTCAGCATTGCGGAGCAGACCATACGCCGCATGGACTTGCGGCCGGGCGAACGCGTGCTCGACCTGGGATGCGGCACCGGATGGGCCGGCAGACTCATTGCGCGGCTGGTGTCCGAGGGGCCGGTGGGTTTTGGACAGGTGATTGGGCTGGACATCTCCGACGAGATGATCGCGCGCGCGCGCGAAGACTCGAAGGAATTCGAGAATCTTCTTTTCGTCTGGGGTTCGGCGGAGAAGATTCCGTGGGAGGAGAACTACTTCGACAAGGTGCTCTCGATCGAGGCGTTCTATTACTATCCCGATCAGGAGCGGGTGATCAGCGAGCTGTTCCGGGTGATGGCCCCCAAGGCCCGGCTTTACATCCTGATCAATCTTTACAAAGAGAATCCCTATTCGCTCTACTGGGTCGACAAGCTGGGCGTTCCGGTGCAAATGCGCTCGGAGAACGAATATGCGGAGATGCTGAAACGGCACACCTTCGAGGAGATCGAAATACAGCATATTCCGGATGAGTCGCCGACTCCGGAGGAATATCGGGGTAGCTGGTTCAGCAATGCCCAGGAAGTCCGTGAATATAAGCGGATTGGGGCTCTGCTATTGACTGCGCGCAAGCCCGACTTCCTGACGCCGCGTCGTGGAATCGAGACCTACTATTAGTGCAGATTCAGGTCAGTGTATCTAGCACGATCATCGACGGGCGAAAGCCCGGCTACCTTGCCGGTCACACCTTCCGCGAATCCGGTCTAGTGTGCCGTGCCCGCAGCACGGACGGTCTTCCAGGCATTTCAGAATGAAGATTTCAGATTGAAGATTGCTCGCGCCAAACCTCTGGCGCGAGTACTTCGAAGTCACAATCTCGAATCTCCCCTCTTCAAATCTGAAATCTGCAATGGTTTCAATCTGAAATGCCCACGCTCACGCAGCTTTCGCCACGGTATCCGCACGCTCGAACATGGATTGGATTCTCTTCAGCAGCCGTTCCGGAATGTCGGAGACCATGTAGTCCCGGGGCGGCAAGTGGACGATTGCGCCCACCATCAGCAGAACAGCCTGTTTCGGATCGTTGCTTCTGATCCACTCGCAGAACTCCAGCGCCATCTCCGGCTGTTCGCCGGCATTCACCACAATCACATCATAGCTGCCGGGTTTGCACCGCTGTTTGGCCTGCCGGATATCGAGGGCGGGAAACACCCTGTGTCCGTTTTTCTTCAGAGCCGAGATGCGCTCTTTGCGCAGCTCATCTCGGTCTATTAACAGCACTTTCAACAACCCTGTATTCATAGCTCCCTCTCCTTTTCTGCGGCGTGCCAGGGGAGTGTGACACAAGAGAGAGGCTGTTGATTCCAAGCGGGTTGCCATTGGAAGGGTATTAAGAGTGTTTTTCGGGTCTCAGGCGCGGAACGCTGACGATTTTTCAGGGTAGCGGCTTAGTAGGGGCCCGTTGTGACGGGAATCACAGCGGGCCGGTTTGTCGATCAGCGAAACTAGTTATGTTCCGCAGAGGATAACGAGGCTTTCATGGGTTGGATTGAGAATAAGTTTGAGAAGAACTTCGTCATAACCACCGTTGATTATGTTTTTAACTGGGCGCGTAAATCGGCTATCTGGCCCATGACCTTCGGTCTTGCCTGCTGCGCCATCGAAATGATTGCGGCATCGGCGGCACGTTACGATATCGCCCGGTTCGGCTCTGAAGTCTTTCGTCCCAGCCCGCGCCAGAGCGACTTGATGATTGTGGCCGGCACGGTCAGCCTCAAGATGGCCCCCGTAGTCCAGCGCATTTATGCCCAGATGCCGGACCCGAAGTGGGTGATTGCCATGGGCGCCTGCGCTTCAGTCGGCGGCCCGTTCAATACCTATGCGGTATTGCAAGGCGTGGACAAGATTGTTCCGGTTGACGTTTACACCATTGGCTGCCCACCGCGTCCGGAAAACCTGTTTTACGCGCTGCTGAAGCTGCAGGATAAGATCGACACCATGAGCATCGCCAAGAGGCCCACCCAGGTGCGCCTTGCTGAAGGCATGGTGGATGACTTCAAGCGCAACGTCCAGATTTCGCAGACGCCGCTCCAGCCAAGGTAAGCCATACTTTATGAAGTGTCATGCTGAGCGAAGCGAAGCATCTGCTTTTGCACGGTCAACAAAGCAGATCCTTCGGCTCCGCCTCAGGATGACACCCTCCCGATCGACAGACCAAGAATTAAGCTGATCTAAGAGAATTAAGTCCGCGGTCTCACACGAGGGAGCCGGGAAAGCCTCCGCAATCGAGACCCCGACCTCTGGCACTTCACGTTCGAGTCCAGCACAGCTTCGGCTGTGCTTTCTTCTTTCTCGGATAGCCCGCCGGCGTTCGAAGCGGAACAGTTTGGCCCTGGTTCGATTTGCCGCCTCGGTCACTCGTGCTACGGTCTTTGGCGGAAGACGAGGCCACGCTTTCGCAGAAATCAGCTACAAAGCCGGGCAAAGTTGTGTTACGGTCGGAAGTCCAGCGGAGATCATATGAAACGCCGATTCCTATTGACCCTTGGGATACTGATGCTGTGCCTTCCTGCACTCGAAGCGCAATCGCCTAAGACTATCTGCGATGCTGGCTTGAAAGTGAAGAATGAAGCCAGCATGACGCGATTGTTCGGCATGACGACGGAGCAATTTGAAAAATCGGGGCTTTGTAAACTTTCCGCTGACGAATATGCCACCCTGATCACTTGGACACTGAAGCGCGGTCCAAGCCGCGAGACCATTGATCCGCACCCTCCCAAGCACATTTATGTCGAACTGATGTTCGAGGAGGGAACTTCCAACGACGTCAAAACCGGATACTTGAGAGCATTGAAGCCCTACAAGGATGTAGAGGTGGTGGACAAGTCACAGGCTGACCTTCAGATCGCGGTCCAGGCATACCAGATGAAGACCGCGGCAGGGCGCGTTGCGGCCGTGTTGGTTGCCGCCAAAACCTTCAGGGCATGGAAAGTGGCGGACTTCGACGGCTATAGAATTCTGACCGAAGAATTGGCTCCAGAGGCAATAGGGCATGCTCCCCCGGAAGAGCTGGCGGCGCTCATTGCCGATCAAGTGGCCATGATCGACAGCAGGGTGTTTGAGGTGCTGCGGAAGCAGTATCCCTATTTGGAATCCGCCAAGCAGCAACAATAAAAGCGTTTACCATACTCAGGGTGACACTGGAATAATCGCGCTTCACCTACACACCCCCCGTACTAGTGTGCTCTTCCGCAAGTTCGCGACATAAGTTTCAGGATGTCATCCCCGGCGCAGCGAAGGATCTATGCATTACGAATCAAATACATAGATTCTTCGCTCGCTATGCTCGCTTAGAATGACATTTCGAAGAGTTGCTGCGCGAATTTTGGGACGTAATACTAGTGGACCACGTCGAAATAGGTGCGTCCCTGCGTGAGCTTATGGTTCAGCAGTGACGCAATTTGATCGATGTCAGAAGGAAAAAGGTTGCAGGTGAGACCTTCGCGCAGAAAGCGGGGTCGCTGAAGATTGGACTCTATTCCGCCGACCAGCGGGGTGAGCGTGGCCACGGCATCGCGCCGGACCTGCACGATCAATGCCTGCACGGACTCGGGGTCTAACTTCGAAGGCGTGAGATTGACGATCGTCGTCAGGGCCTCACCGACCGACATGCTTCGGCGATACGTGCGCTCGCTGGTCATGGCCTCGAACGTATCGGCCAGCGCCACAATCTTGACCTCTGGCCGCATATCGGTCAGCAAGAGGCCATCCGGATAACCGGTGCCATCGGCACGTTCATGATGTGAGCGAACGACCTCGGGAATGCTTGCCCAGGGAAACTCTACGTCCTTGACGATGTCGTAGCCGAGTACTGTGTGGTCGGCAATCTGGCGGAACTCGGCGGGATTGAGCGGGTCCGACTTGTTGAAAAGGTAGCGATCCACGGCGACCTTTCCAATGTCGTGCAGGAATCCCGAGGCACGGACTCCGGCAATCTCGTTTTCGCTCATCCCGAGAGCCTGGGCGATTGTCGCCCCGTAGCTGCCCACCCGCATGGAATGGCCATGGACGTTGATATCCTTGATATCGATGGCAGCGGCCAGAACCTCAAGCGTGGAGTCATAGAAAGCGTGAACACTGCTTAGCAGTCTGAGGTTTTCAGAAATCCGCGCTGCCAGCGTTTCCGACAGGCTATGGTTATGGACAGCGAGGGCGCAGTAGTGTCCCACCACCTGTAGGGAATGCACTTCCTCCGAATCATAGTCGACGCCGTCTAAATGCTCGCCCAAGCCGAAAATTCCCACCAGTTTGCGCCCGATTCGCAGTGGGACGATCCACTCCAGCCAGGACGGATTGAAATTGCCGTCTGTCGAAAAGAACTGCTCGCGCTTCTCGCTATCGAGCCGCACTGGCTCGTGTAGCCTGCCGAGTGCATAGCCATGTCTGGGAAGCAAGGGAACGGTGGCGTCTTCAGAGAATCTGGAAAATCCCGCCGAAGCCAGCGAACGAAGCATCAGCGGCTTCTCTCCGAATTGGAAGAGAACGGCGCAACGACTGCCGGCAAGCTTCATGACCATCGCCAGAATCTTGTCGGTCGTCTCGCGGAAATCAGTATTCGACGTCAGCGCCGGTCCAAGCTCAGCCAGAGCTTCGAGTGAACGCTGGAGGCGCATGGAATCGTCTCTCATATTGCCAGCCAAGGCAGAGTAGCTCCTGGAGCCTAACACGAGCAACAGGTTCTTTTCCGAATTAGGTGACTTCTTAGATTCGCCTAGGGCAATTTCCCGGATTTTTTTGCCGAAATCGCTTAGAAAATGCCTCGCAGATCGCTAAACCTGCTCAATTCCATCAGCCTGTCTGCTTCAGTTGGACGCAGCAGCGCTTCGTGTTCCAGTATCCAAGTGTCGGAGTGTGGTATGAAAACCGCATTGAGTCCCGCACTCAGGGCGGGATTAATGTCCGACTTCGGGCTGTTGCCGACCATCCAGGTCGTCTCGCGGATAAGTCCGTGTTTTTCCACCAGGCGGCTGTAAGTTGGAGGATCTTTCTCGGCGACAATTTCCACCGCGCTGAAGTAGCACCTCAGGCCGGAACGCTCGACCTTGCCAAACTGCTCCCTGATGTTTCCCTTTGTCACCAGGATCAATTGATGCCGCGGCTGCAGATGTTGCAGGGTCGATTCCACTTCCTCGATAAGCTCCATTGGATGTTCCGCGATAGCGTGCGCGAATCCGCAAATCGTATCGTGAAGGCCCGGAGTGAGCGGCTCCACTGAAAGCTTTTCAAAGGTGCCAATCAGCGCGTGCATGAAGCTGCGCATGCCGTAACCATGGGTAGGTATGTTCTTCCGCTCGACCTCGTACAGTACCTGCCGGATATCTTCGGGTGTGAACTCACGGTGATTGAGAAACGAGATGAAATCGGCGATCGCCCGCTCGAAATAGATGTTGTTCTCCCATAGGGTATCGTCGGCGTCGATCAACAGTGTCTGCCGTCGGCTCCCGGGAGCATATTTCATCTGCATGAGATCAAAGTTCCTGATCGGAATCCCCGGCGAGCCCACTCGCTTGGGTGATTGAAGGTTGCTGCCTGGGCAAGAGGCGGAAACAAAGTGCCCAATCGATTCAGGCGGACTCGGCAATCGTGGCGCCGGCCCATTCTAATTTTGCGCGGTGCGGGATCACGCCATGCTCGTAGCCCATTTCGAGGAGCTTGGCTACGGCAGCTCGCCCATCCTCTCCGTAGTCGAGGGTGCGCTCGTTGACGTACATGCCCACGAATTTGTCGGCCATTTGCGTATCGAGATCGCGTGCGAACTGCATGGCATATTCCAACGCCTGTTCACGATGGTCGAGAGCGTACTGAATGCTATCGCGCAGCGCCTTCGAGACCAGCGCCGTTATGTCCGGCCCCAAATCGCGCTTGATTGCGTTGCCACCCAGGGGCAGAGGCAGTCCCGTAAGGTCGCTCCACCACTTTCCCATATCAACCACCCGATTCAATCCGCTGCTGGCATAAGTGAGCTGGCCCTCATGAATGATCAGCCCGGCATCAAATTTGCCGGCAAGGACCTCGGGGATGATCTGGTCAAAGGGAACCACCTCGGTCTCCGCATCCGGGGCGAAGAGCTTCAAAACCAGGTAGGCTGTCGTCAGCGTTCCCGGGACCGCAATACGCACTTTCTTGACTTCGTCCACGCTCAACCGCTTGGCGGAGATAATCATCGGCCCATAGCCCTCGCCAACGCTCCCGCCGTTCGGCATTAACAAGTACTTGTCCTGAATATAGGGATAAGCGTGAAACGAGATGGCGGTGAGGTCGTAGTAGCCTTCCATGGCGGTGCGATTCAACGTCTCGATATCACAAAGCGTGTGCGTAAACCTCAGCCCGGGAACCCGCACCTTGTTGGTAGCGAGGCCGTAAAACATGAATGCGTCGTCCGAATCGGGACTGTGCGCGACTTTTATCTCTCTGGTATCCCCGGCGGTCATATCACTCCAAACTCAAGCTGGTTTGCTCGAATTAGCGAATCCAATCCTTCAGGAGACGAGCGAATCCTGAGATTGTACCCTGAGGCTTTCCAAAATCATCTAGTGGTGTCTTTATTCCCCGACTGGAAACACCCCGCCCGACGCAAGGATCACTTACGTTCCAACGGTTCGGAGGTTTGCGGATCGGTTTCCCGCGACAGATGCCGCCGAACGCGCCAATAAATCGCCAGCGCCACACCAACCACGGCAATTGTCGACAGCACCAAGATCGCGTACAGGATCTTTACGATCACAGGAATCAGCATACAGCAAGCCCGCCGCCCGGCGCGATAGCAATTATGTGTCGAACTCGGTAAGTTCCCGGTTTCGCAGGATATAAACTTGCTCGGGTCCGGCGCTTCAACGTTGGGTGGCAACGCTTTGCTCGCAACGTTGCTTCAGCGCGTCGTTCATGGCGCGGAAACCTTCCAGGAGCGCAGGCGAAGACCGCCGCCACAACGTGGCCACCAGTATTCCCTTGAAATGTTCCGATTGAATCACGCGGGTGTGCGATTGATCGCTCTCGATCACATCAAATTCGTGTTCACCTTCGAACAGCTCCGAGGAGAGTAGCCGGCCCACCCAAACCAGTTTCTTCCTTGGCTCGACAACGCTGATGCGCGGATGAAAAGTAATGGTGCGCTTTCCCACTTTCGCCGCAATCGTAATCGTGTTGCCGGGTGCGACCGTGCCGCTGGCGGAGGTAAGAAACGGATTCCAGTTGCGATAGCCGTTCAGATCGGTCAGCACCCGCCAGACGCGGTCGCCCGGCGCGTTGATGTCCACGATGGTTATGACCGAGCGCACTTGGTGATAGGGGCTGTGCCAGAAGAAAACAGCGGTCAGCGCCAGCAAGGCAATCAGGATTAAAACCAGGCGCACGCGCATAATCTTCCGCCGCTACACTCCCACCGGGAATGGTTTGCTGTGTTGCTCCGGATTCGAGCGGATCATCGCGTCGAATCTTCCTTGGAGCAATGACATCAGGCCGGTATACCAGTAGCCGAAAACGAACAGAATCAGGAAAGGAACGGTAATGTAGTTCTCGTTCTGCACCGCATAGACAACCGTCATCGCGAAGTAGCTGCCGATGGCCAACTCGATCCAGGGTACGATGCCGAGACGTTTGCGGTACTTTTTTGCGGCGACGGATTTGTCGCTCTTGTTCTGCACGCTGTACTTGGGAGTCCGGGCAAAAGCTGTCTGCCTTCCGATCAGGGCTTCAATCACTGCCTTGGAGTTGGTGATCGTCAGGCCAATTCCCAGTGCCATCAGGCAGGGCAGGTAGAGGAACGTTCGGAACCAGCGCCTCGGGAACAGCTCCTTTTGCGAAACCAGATAAAAGCTCGAAATCGAAAATGTGGAGGCCAGGAACAGCGGCACATCGATGTAAAGCATCTGGAACCATCCCTGGTAAAAGCGTATGACCATCGCCGGCAGCAGCAGCACCGAAAGCATAATCATCAGCGGATAGCTGAGGTTGGCCGTAAGGTGATACCAGGCTTCGATTTTCTCCCTGCGATTCACGTTGGAGCGCATGACCTGCGGAAGGTCTTTGATGGCGCACTGGATCAACCCCTTGGCCCAACGCGCCTGCTGCGTCTTGAAAGCCGTCATCTCGATAGGCAGCTCGGCCGGACACTCAACATCCTGCAGATAAAGAAACTTCCATCCCTTGAGCTGTGCACGATAGCTCAGATCGGTATCTTCCGTAAGCGTGTCGTGTTGCCAGCCGCCCGCGTCCTCGATGGCCTTGATGCGCCACATTCCGGCCGTACCGTTGAAGTTGAAGAAGACGCCCGCGCGTGAGCGGCCTCCGTGTTCGAGCACAAAGTGGCCGTCCAGCAGAATCGCTTCGATTTCGGTCAGGAATGAATAGTTCCGGTTGATATGGGTCCAGCGAGTCTGCACCATGCCAATGCCGGGATCGGCAAAATGGTGGATCACCTTCATCGGCCAGTCCGGCGAGGGCGTGAAGTCGGCGTCGAAGATAGCAACGAACTCGCCCTTGGCGGTTTTCAAACCTTCCTGCAACGCGCCCGCCTTGAAGCCGCTGCGGTCGCTGCGGTGATGGTAGCTGATCTGGTGTCCCAGGGCCGCATAGCGCTCCACGACCGCTCGTGCAACTTCCACGGTTTCGTCCGTCGAGTCGTCGAGCACCTGAATGTCCAGCTTTTCGCGCGGGTACTCCAGTTTGCAAATCGACTCCACCAGGCGGTCGATTACGAACTGCTCGTTGAAAATGGGCAACTGGATGGTAATGCGCGGGAGTTCTTGGAAACGGGATTTCGGCTCATGAACTGCTTTCTTACGGTTGCGGTAATACATCCAGACGAGCTGGTAGCGGTGAAATCCATAGGCGGCCAAAATGATCAGGACAATGAAGTAAGGGATCAGCAGCATCATGTCAAAGCTGTTGGCCTGATAGAGTCCCTTGAACGCGGGGTTCGTCTGCTTCTGCAGAAATTGGATGACGGCGTTCGGATGCGCTTGCGCGATTAGGGGAAATGCCGCGAGGTAGCCAATCAATTGCACAATCCAAGTTGAAGGGATTCGGCCAGCCCGGCCAAGGCTGATTGTACCTGAACCGTGGCGCCGAGGCAGTACCGGAGGTATCGGGTCCTAGAGCTTGTTTCAAAAATGATGCTTTGAAGGGGCCCGGCTTTAGCCGGGCCGTCCAGAGCCAATAGGAATGCGGGCTTTAGCCCCTGAGGAAACCTGCCGTTTCCTCCCAGAATGGGTTTTCGAAACACGCTCAGTTCAGAAAGTACGTCCGATACAGCGTGTCGCGTTGCACCGGCCTGAATCCGGCATCGCGGATGATGCGCCGCAGTTCTTCCTCCGTGGTGCAGTTGTGGACGCCCGCCGAAGCCACGACGTTTTCCTCGATCATGACTGAGCCCACGTCATTGCCTCCAAAGCGCAGTCCCATCTGGCATATTTTGAGTCCCTGCGTCACCCAGCTTGCCTGCACATTGGGAAAATTGGACAGGAATACCCGGGAGATCGCCAGCGTCTTCAGGTAATCCACGGCCGTCGCCTCGTCCCAACCACGGCCACCGAGCGCCGTGTTTCCGGGTTGAAACGACCATGGGATGAACGCGGTGAACCCGCCGGTCTCCTCCTGCAAATCGTAAATGCGCTGAAAGTGATTGACCCGGTGCTCGTAATCTTCCCCGACGCCGAACATCATGGTCGCCGTGGTTTTCATTCCCAGCCGGTGGGCGGTGCGGTGCACCAGCAGCCAGTCGTCGGTCAGGCACTTCAGCCGTGCGATGCGCCGGCGAACCTCGTCATCCAGAATCTCCGCGCCGCCGCCGGGTATCGAGTCCAGTCCGGCGGCACGCAGGCGCACAATGGTCTCTTCCACACCGATGCCGCTGTACTCGGCGATGGCCAGAATTTCAGAGGCCGAGAAACAATGCAGATGAACCTGCGGAAATCGCTGCTTGATGCCGCTCATCATCCGCTCGAAGTAATCGATCTTCAAATCCGGATGCAGTCCGCCCTGCATCAGCACGCCCGTGCCGCCCAACTCCACGGTCTCGCGGATTTTTTCATAGATGGTTTCGAAATCCAGAATGTAGCCCTCGGACGCGAGCTTGCCTTTGAGCGGACGATAAAAGGCGCAGAAGCTGCAGTACTCGGTGCAGAAGTTCGTGTAATTGATATTCCGGTCGATGATGTAGCTGACGATGCCGTCCGGATGCAACCTGCGGCGGACCGCGTCGGCTTCCATCCCAATGCCGATCAAGTCGTTGGAGTGAAACATCTCAAGTGCTTCTTGTTTGCTAAGGCTCATCGCGTGCTCAATCGTTCCCCGGCGTCAAGTTTTGGCGCTTACTGATCCTGATGCTCGTCTCGGTGTGCGTCTGTCTTATTCTACTTCTACGCCAGCCTCGACCCCGAATAGCAGAGTAGGTGTATCCGTCTTTGAAGGGGCGCGGCTTCAGCCGCGCCGAATAGACGCTGAATACGGCTGGCCTTTAGGCCCTGAGGGATCGGCCCTCCGGACAATCACTACGAGGGAAATTTTTCAACTCTGACATGATCCGCTCTCGCCGGGTGCCCCACGTCCCGCCCTGTCGTTGGGCTGACGTGGGCCATTCCCAGAGGTGCGCAATAGCTTTTGAAGTGTCATTCTGAGCGAGCGCAGCGAGCGAAGAATCCATGTATTTGGTTCGTAATACTACATAGATCCTTCGCTTCTACATCCCGGACGACCTTCACGCCGCCTTGTTCTTAGTGATTCTATCGCGCGCGTTCTTCGGGCCGTTCCGCCGGCGCAGGTAATATATTATCGCGACGATTGCGCCCGCTACCGCAATTCCCACCAGAGTCCACAACGCGGGTCCGTAATACTTGCCGAAAAATTGAAAAATCTGGCGGCCATAGTGCGACGCCACCCAGGTTACAACCATGAACCTGATGAGACGCGCCGAGGAAATCGCCAGCAAAAAACGATGCAGTGGGTATTCGAGTGCGCCGGCGACCATGATGAATGCGACCGTCGGCACCGGAGGCGGCGCTATGGCGCCGATAAAAACCGACCAGAAACCCATTCGTTCGAAGAAACGATGCGCTTGCTGAAATCGCTTGTCGCCCAGCTCTCTTTCGATGGCTGCCTTGCCGGCTTTTCTGGCAATTCGATAGGAAACGTAACCACCAACCACTGCGCCTGCTGTTGCCATCAGTGCGTAGTGCCACCACAGCTTCCGGTTCGCCGCCGCCAGAAAAATAGCGAGTGCGTCCATGCTGCCGGGAACCGGAATGACAGAGCTGTCAACCAGGCCCAGAGCGAGGAATGCCAGCACGCCAAAGCGATGGGCAAACGTCAGAAAGGTTCGGCTGATGACCATGAATAGCAGCACGGTTCCTGTGCTTCAGTTAGAAGCAAAAAACATGTTCCGTGCCGCAGTCATCAACCTGCAAATGTAAAAGGCCGTTCCAGTGAACAAGCGTTGGCCGCTCCCCGCGTGGCGCATCAGAGGAAGTTCAGCGCAGGCGCCTTGGGAGCCGCACCGCACTCGGCTGCGTAATCAAAGAACAGCCGCAATCCTTCAAGGCAGGGCTCGTCGAGATCATAGTAGATGTTTTGCGTGAGATAGCTGCGGATATCCTCCGGCGAGAGGGCAAGACGCCGCGACCAGTCGCACGCGATCCGTTCCACGTTTTCCGGTTGCAGTCCCGCATCGCGTGAACGCTGGAAGATTTCCGCGACGGGCAAGCCTGGCCGCATCTCCTCCAGTGCCTGCCGCCTTACGGCCCACACCGCGAATACGAAGGGCTTACCGGTGCGCTCATGCCAAACCTGCGCCAAGTCATATGAGTAGAGGCCGTTGGTCTTAACCAGTAACGCCGGATCGCCAATGATCAACGCCGCATCGCATCGCGCAAGCATGGGCTCCAGATCCGGTTGCATCGAAACCAGTGGCCGCTTGCCGCCGAAGAATTTCGTCAGCAGAACTTGCGTCAGACCGACCGAGGTGCGCGAAGAGCTGTCAACCGCGACGGTGCCGATCTGCTCGATCGGCACTTTGCTGATGAGCAGTATGCTGCGGACTGGACCTCGCGCCGCAATCGTCACGCGCGGAATCACCACCAGCCCGGGAATCGTCGTGTAGGTGATGACCGGAACGATTCCGATGTCGGCGGTGCCTTCGTGCAGAGCCCGGGCGCATTGTGATGGAACGGTATAGGAAATTTCAAAATTGCTGGTCAGCTCGGCCGTGGGCTGGTGCTCAAAGTTCCACATCAACGGAGCTGTATTGAGAAACGAAATCGCGGAAATCCTGAGTGGACGCATGATTCGCCTGTGCTGTGTGGCAGGAGCCACTCAGGATTGTACAACGAGAGCCAATGGGTTGTTCGCTTGACAGAAACCAAGACACGGGCTACAGTCCGAGTTTTCCGGAGCTATCATTTTGTCCTCTGCTTCTGCGGCAACCTCTTCCACAACTCGCGAATGGCTTGCTCTATCCGCAACTCCCGGCCTCGGACCCACAAGGATCAAACGGCTGCTGGAACGTTTCGGAGATGTCAGGCAGGTCTTCCGCGCCTCGTTAACCGAGTTGGAAGCGGCGGGGCTGCCTGCGGCTTCGGCGCAATCAATCGCGCTTGGCTCTTCGATGCAGTTGGCCGACGAAGAACTGGAGAAGGTGCACGCGGCGGGCGCAGCCTTGCTGGTTCCGGACGACCCGGCTTACCCGCGCCAACTGCTTGAGATCTATGACCCTCCGGCGGTACTGCGTGTGCGGGGCGATGTCGAGGCGCTGAGCCGGCCGGGAATTGCAATCGTCGGCACGCGGCATCCAACGCCTTACGGCATGGGGATGACAGAGAGGCTGGCCTGCGACCTTGCGGTTCGTGGACTCATCATACTCAGTGGAATGGCTCGCGGTATTGATTCGGCGGCGCATCGCGGTGCGGTAAATGCCCGGGCAAAAACGGTGGCGGTCTTCGGGACCGGTGTTGACGTTATTTATCCCAGAGAGAACCAGAAGCTTTCCGAACAGATTCTCGCCCATGGCGGCGCGCTGGTCAGTGAGTTTCCCATGGGAACCGCGCCCTCGCCCCATAACTTCCCGATTCGTAATCGCATCATCAGCGGCCTGTCGCGTGGCGTACTGGTGGTGGAGGCGGGCGAGTACAGCGGCACCCGCATTACCGCCCGTTGCGCTCTTGAACAGTGCAGGGAAGTGTTTGCGGTTCCGGGGAATGTGACGAACAAGCTCGCATGGGGACCGAACACATTAATCAAGCAGGGTGCTAAGTTAGTCGCGACCTGGGAAGATGTGTGGGAGGAGTTGCCGACCGACATCCGGCTGTGTGTCGAAGCCGGGCGACCCTCCGGATCCAACGAGCCGGAGACCGCATCGCTATTTGAAAAGCAGTCGCCTCTTGAGGGGAATGAAAAGAAGGTTTATGCCCTCATCAAGTCCGACGAGGCGATTCATATCGACCAGTTGGTGGAGGAATTGGAAGGCGTTTTTTCTTCCTCTGAGATATTTGCCGCTCTTTTTGAACTGGAGCTCGCGGGACGTATTCGGCAGCTGCCAGGCAAAAACTACGTGCGCACTTTTTAGACCGGCTGTGTCGCAAACTCGCTGCATAAGTTTCGGGATGTCATCCTGAGGGAAGCCGGGGTCCCCGACAAGCCCTTTGTTGGCTTGTTGGGGTGGAGGAGCGAGGGATCTATGCATTACGAATCAAATACATAGATTCTTCGCTCGTTGCCTGAATAGCTTCTTGCTTGTCGACGCGATGTCGGGTACGCAGCTTGGCTGCTTCGGCCACAGGCCCTCGGCGCTCGCTCAGAATGACATGGCAAGAAGCCATCCGGGTCATATCGGTCGGAACCTTCGGTTTTGTGATTTTTGCTTTCTCGTGCTAGCTTCAATTGGATTCAAGGCGTGCTGATTTGCCGCCAGGAAGTTTACGCGGCAGCTTTCAGAGGTGTAGAGGTTTACTTTGGCAAAAGGATTGGTCATCGTCGAATCGCCCGCCAAGGCGAAGACGATTCAAAAATATCTGGGAAGCGGATTCGAAGTGGAAGCCTCACTGGGTCATGTGAAGGATCTGCCCAAGAGCAATCTCGGTGTTGACGTTGAAAATAATTTCGAGGCCGAATACCAGGTAATTCCCGGAAAAGAAAAAATTCTGGCCAGACTGAAAAAGCTTGCCAAGGGTGCCGACGCAATCTACCTGGCTCCTGACCCGGACCGCGAGGGCGAAGCGATTGCATGGCACCTGGCCGGGGAACTCAGCAACGGCAGCGCCAAGAACAAGAAGGGCGCAGTCCAGCGCGTGGTGCGCGTCAGCTTCAACGAGATCACCAAACGGGCAGTCCAGGAGGCATTCAAGCATCCTCGCGAGATCGATCAAAACCTCGTAGATGCGCAGCAGGCCAGGCGCGTGCTCGACCGCATCGTGGGTTACCAGGTTTCTCCATTGTTGTGGGACAAGGTTCGCCGCGGCCTTTCCGCGGGGCGCGTGCAAACCGTCGCCTTAAGGCTCATCGTCGAGCGCGAGCGTGAAATCAAGGCTTTCGCACCCGTGGAGTACTGGACGCTGGATGCGCATCTGCTGGGGCCGAAGCCTCCGGCGTTCGTTGCGGGCTTGGTGGGCACAAACCCGAAGAATAACGTCCTTCCCAACGAAGAAGCGGCAAAGCTGCTTGAATCGGCTCTGCAGGACGCCGCCTGGACCGTGCGCACTGTGGAGACGCGCGAAACGCGTCGCAACGCCGGTGCGCCGTTTACTACCAGTAAATTCCAGCAGGATGCGTCGCGCAAACTGGGCATGAGCGTAAAGCGCGCGATGATGCTGGCGCAGCGGCTCTATGAAGGTGTCGATCTCGGCGACGAAGGCACTGTCGGCATCATCACCTATATGCGCACCGATTCGACGCGTGTGTCGAACGAGGCGCTGGCGGAGGCGCGCGAGGTGATTGGGCGCGATTATGGAAAGCAGTATCTGCCCGATCAGCCAAACGTTTTCAAAACCAAGCAGCAGGGTGCGCAGGAAGCCCACGAAGCGATTCGTCCGACAGAAGCCTCGCGGCATCCGGATACGCTGAAGCAGTACCTGCACGAAGATGAGATGAAGGTTTATAAACTCATCTGGCAGCGTTTTCTCGCCTCGCAGATGGCGCCGGCAGTCTTCGATCGCACCACGGTGGACATCGACGCGCTCATCCCGGAAACCGCCCGGCCGGCGCTCGCCGGCAATGCCGCCGCCGAGGACGGCCGGTGTCAGTTCCGCGTGAATGGATCGGTAATGAAATTCGACGGCTTCCTGAAGGTCTATGAGGAAGCGAAGGACGCCAGGGACGAGGAAGACGAGGCGCTGAAACACAAGCTGCCGCCGCTGACCGAGGGACAGACGCTTAAGTTGAGAAGCCTGAAGCCGGAGCAGCACTTCACCGAGCCGCCTCCGCGCTTCAACGAGGCTTCGCTGGTGAAGGAGCTTGAAGAGCGCGGCATCGGAAGGCCTTCGACGTATGCCACCATCCTGAGCACGATCCAGGAGCGACAGTACGTGCAGAAGACGCCGGGCCGTGGTGGAAAGTTTATCCCCACGGAGATCGGCTTGGTCGTCACCGATCTGCTTGTCGAAAATTTCAAAGACATATTCGATCCGCAGTACACGGCGCGTCTCGAAGAAGAACTTGATGAGATCGAAGATGGCAAGCAGAAGTGGACCGGCGCGCTACAGGAGTTTTACGACAAGTTCGAGCGGGATCTTTCCTATGCTGAAAAGCACATGGAAAACATCAAGCGCATGGAGAAGCCGACCGACCAGAAGTGTGAACGTTGCGGCGCTCCGCTGGTGCTGAAGTGGGGGAAGCATGGCTCGTTCTTCGCCTGCTCCACCTACGACAAGAAGGATCCGAACTCCTGCACGTTTACCAAGGAAAATCCGATCAACCTCACCGATCTCGACGAGGCCGAGATGCAGGGCACGCAGGAAGAGGAGTACTGCGAGAACTGCGGCCGTCCGATGGTGCTCAAGCGCGGGCGTTTTGGGACGTTCATGGCTTGCACCGGCTATCCCGACTGCAAGACCACGCGGCGGCTCGATCAAGGCAAAAGAATTCCCGACGTTCCGCTCGACGAGAAGTGCCCGCAGTGCGAGCGCAATCTGGTTTTGCGCCACGGGCGATTCGGCGAGTTCGTCGCCTGCTCCGGATACCCCGAATGCAAATGGGTAAAGCAGAACTTTATTGGGATGAAATGTCCAAAGTGCAAGGACGGTGAACTGGTCGAGAAGAAAGCGCGACGCGGAAATTTCTTTTACGGCTGTTCGAGCTATCCGAAGTGCGATTTCACTTCGGCCACCAAGCCGGTGGCGGAACCCTGTCCCGACTGCGGCAGTTCATACCTGGTGGAAAAGACGACGAAGGACGGCACATTTCTAGTTTGTCCGAACAGCAAGGGCACGGCGCCGGCGAAAGGCAAAGTCAAAGGCAAAGGCAAGAAAAAGGCCGCGACCATCGAACTGGCGACGCCGTGCGATTATTCTCGCCGGATTGCACCGCCGGCGGAAAAGGCATCGGCCTGAGCATCGCTGTCTGAATACCGCCTCGCTTGTTGCTTCGTTTTTCACAGCGTCAAGCCGGGGGAATAAATTTGTTTTGGAACCAGCCCGCCGGTCCTCGGCGGGTTTGGGCTTTCATTCACCATGGAGGCAGTATGGAACCACGGAGTGCCACTCCAGACGACGCTAAATTGGTACTGAAGCTTTACGACCTTCGGCGCGAACCGGTAATGCGCAAAGCCAGGGATTTCGTAAACCAGTTTTTCCCGCAATCGGCGGACGAATTCCTGCGGCTTGCGCAAGCCTGGGGAAGCGATGAGAACGCATATGTGCGCCAGGTGGTCAGCTACTGGGATATGGCCGCGAGCTTGGTTTTGCGGGGCGCGCTG
Source organism: Candidatus Korobacteraceae bacterium (assembly GCA_049519595.1). GTDB lineage: Bacteria > Acidobacteriota > Terriglobia > Terriglobales > Acidobacteriaceae > CAWBRT01. Next base: position 18,922 of record JBEKQP010000037.1, read on the forward strand.
CACGAAGAGCTGTTCCTGGACAGCGCCGGCGAAATGATTTTTACCTTCGCCAAGTTGCATCCTTTCCTGGCCGAGATCCGCAAGGCCATGGGGGTAGCGGAATTCCTCCGCAATATCGAGACCTTGTTGAATCGCAGCGAGAGCGGGCGCGCCAAGCTCAAAGCGACCATCGAGCGTGTGCAAGTCGTCTCCGAGATGCGCAAAAAGATGGCAAAGGGTTGAGCCGCAAGTGAGCCCCAACTCAGCTTAGATAGTCTCGTATATACGGATCGGACGAGCTGGCCAGTTCGGTCGCTGTGCCCTGGAAGATAATCCGGCAGTCGCGCAGCAGGAGGAATCTGGTATGCGTATCGACCGGTTCGCCTTCAGGGTTGGTCTCCATCCTGTTCGCCTGCCGGTTGAAGTGGTGCGTGGCCATCAGATACGCATCCTGCAGCCGGTGTGTAACCAAGAGTGCGCTGGTTTGGTAAACGTCCCGCTGTTTAACCAACAGTTCAATGATCGTGGTTGAGGTGACCGGATCGAGTCCGCCGGTTGGCGAGTCGTAGAGCAGGAGATGCGGTTCGGTGATGATTGCCCGTGCGATGGCTACGCGCCGCCGCATCCCGCCGGAAAGCTCGGACGGGTAAAGATCAACTGTGTTCTCCAGCTCCACGAACCGTAGTGCCTCGATTACGCGGCGATGAATTTCCTCGTAACTGAGGTGCTCTTCGAATAGACGGTAGGCGACGTTTTCCTCGACCGAGAGCGAGTCGAACAGAGCGCTTTCCTGGAAGACCATGCCAATCATGCGGCGCAATGCGAACAGGTCGTCTTCTTTCAACTGAGTGATTTCGTGGCCCAGAACGTAGATCCGCCCACTGTCTGGCTTGATGAGTCCCAGGGCAAGTTTAAGGATGAGTGTCTTGCCCGAACCGCTTACGCCCAGCAGAATTTTGGTTTCGCCATGCTCCAGCGAGAAGGAAATTTCTTCCAGCACCGGGTTCCCTTCAAAGCCGATACTGACTTTTTCGAAGACGATGGGGTGCTTCTGTTCGTCGCCGGCAGGGTCGCTCTGTGCTTCATTTGCCATGTCAGCGGACCGGGACGATTACCATGAGCAATCGTGTCAGGAAGAAGTCGACAACCAGAATGAGAACGCTGGCCGCGACTACCGCCTGGGTAGTGGCGCGCCCAACGCCCTGCGTGCCGCCGCGAGCGCTCAATCCGTAGTAGCACCCGACGCTGGCGATGATAAAGCCAAAAAATACCGGCTTTACCAGCCCCTGGAAGACGTCACCCATGGCGAGCGAGCGCCAGGCGTAGTTCCAATATTCATTGGCGTCTAGTCGTAGCAGCAGCACTGCTACCATGGAACCGCCGGTCAGGCCGACCAGGTCAGAGATGATGGTGAGAAAAAACAGCATGACCATGGTCGACAGAACCCGGGGTGTAACCAACTTCTTGCCGGGATCGGTGCCCAGCGCGCGCATGGCGTCAATCTGCTCGGTGACTTTCATCGAGCCCAGTTCGCTGGCCATTCCACTGGCGTTGCGGCCCGCCACCATCAGACCGGTGAGCACCGGTCCCAGTTCACGCACCATGGAAAGCGATACGAGCTGCCCGGTAAATGACAATGCGCCGAACCGGGTCAAAGAGTTTGCGCTCTGCAACGCCAGCACCGCCCCGGTGAAAAAGCCGGTCAGAATCACGATCGGCAGCGAACCAACGCCGATCACGTCGGCCTGCTGGAGTGTGTCCGCAATGTAACGCGGTTGCTTGAAGAGGTTCGTGAGCGAATGCCAGGAAAGCAGAGTGTATTCCTGAACCGAAAGGATCTTGTCCTTGGCAAACTCCGTTGGCGAGAAGAGTTCCATTCTGGCTGTGGCTGGAAAGCCGGAATCAAAGTTTTGGCCCTGCCATTACCGCATTGGCTAGTCGGTCAAATACTGCTGGAAATATATCAGATGCGCCCGGACTCCAATACCCAAAGCGGCCGCTCGCTGAGATTTCCCGCTTCCTCCCGGTCGAGGCAGGCTTTCAATTGAGTCAGAGGTCCCGTCGTGGACTGCACGAAAAATGGTCCATGGTAATATCAGGGTGCTGCCCGGTAAGTTGCCCCAAGCAGCGTTTGCCGGTGGCCAACCGCAACGGCCGTGCCGTTCGGGGTTCCCAAATTGGCCCTGCCGGCGCATCGACGACGCGCATCCGGGGACCCGGATTCCCGATTAGCCTGCCAAAGTTAGCAGTGTCCGGGTGTAAGCTGCGGCAACGACCTTGAGGAGATGGAAATGCCGAAGATTGCGAAGACTGCAGACCGCAAGAAGATGATGGATACAACCAAGAGCACTGATTGCCCCAAGTGTGGCAAAGCGACCCGGATCGTGAAGCGCGTTAAAGATCGCGAACGCAACATCCCTGGCGGAGTTTACATCTCCTGTTCGGCATGCGACTTCTACGAGAAGCTCTGATATAGGATTTCGCCCTGACGAAGTGTCGAAGTGCGTCTTGGCTACGTTGACTCAATCTAGTAGGCTGCTGAAAAACTCACCTCAGTGTCATCCTGAGGTCGCGCCGATTTTGCGCGTCAGAAGGATCTGCTTTGCTTTCGGCACGCGCAGACAGCAGATCCTTCGCTCCTCCACCCCAACAAGCCAATAGATAGCTTGTCGGGGCTCCCAGCTTCGCTCAGGATGACGCCCTCAGAAAGCAGTTTTTCAGCAGCACGCTAGCAGAACCTGCTAGTAGAACTAGTAGAAAAAAAGAAAGGCCCCAGGTTGGGGCTCGTTCCACCCGCTCGGCTGCCGCACGATCCCCCGGATCCAAGTAATCGTTTTTGGCTGCTTCGTTGGGGCAGGTGCCCCAGGCGGCTTTTCCCGCCGGATCTTGAGTGGTATCAGGGACTGCATGCTTCGCTGCGGTTGTCATCGTGAGGCATGCCCCTTGCGTCGCGTTCGCCTCGTTCCTTCGCTGCGCTCAGGGTCTCGCCTCGCTCAAAAGCCCGTAGAACGGCCCAATGTCAGGGTAATTAATCGTTCTTTGGGTACACCGACCCTCACACCGCGCTAGGGTGGCATTAGGCTGATTTCATTGATTCCCTAGGCAATCTAATGGGTCAAAAAACGATGGCGGTCTGGTTAATAAGGCAAAAGCAGAGTAGATGCTTAGAACTTTACCCGATATCCGTGAGCGCGCCAAATCGGTAAAAAGGGATCGTCCCATGAGTTTCGACGCGCTACTATGCATAACTTAAAGACTCCCGCGAAACAGATCTTCAACGAGAGGGAGGCCTCTGAGGCACTCGGCATTCCTCTCCCGTTACTTCATGTAATCCTTGACGCACACATCTTCAATGATGGGATCCCCCGTCCCGAAAACGTCGAGTTCACCTCAGCAGACCTGCTGATGATCGCCTATTGGGTAGAGAAGACGCCCATGGAGAACGTTGTCGCAATGCCGCTGAGAAATTGAAACGAACCGGGCTGGAGTGAACTGCTCCCGATCAGATCGGGCCACGCTCCAGCTGTTCTTTCTTGCTACTCCGACTACGCAAACCAGGGATGATGTCTCGGAAGTCAGAGCTAATTAACACTGGCTTCGCCCTGGCGTGGTACTGGAACTTCCTGCGTACCTTGGTAATTTCTGCCTTCATCGCCGCTCCCTCTGAAACCCCGTTATCCAGTGAAAGAGCCTAAAGACCCGCATTTGTGCGCCTCCGGCAAATGGCACCTGGCTTGCGACATTAACTATGCAGTGTCGGGAGGTACCACCGATGGCGGATCGCGCGCGCGAAGTGTCACAGGATTTTTGGCGGCCGGCAAATATGCCGCGAGCCGGAGTTGACTCCGCTTTTTCGGTGGCCTGCTGTGCGAATTGCGGTGCGGAGTTTGTGCCTGGAGGTCGTTTCTGCCACGTCTGTGGAGCTCTGCGAGAGCCCCCGGCGGAGCAGAGCTCGCAGTGGACCGAGTGGTTCGAGATTGACCGCGTGCGCGAGAAGTTGGGCCTCAACGTGGCCTCATTTTCCCTTTTCGCCGCGGCATGTGCATGTGCCCTTGGCGCGATCCTGAGTGGCATCATCTACCACGCCGATACCATGCCCGAATGGCAGGCCGTGCAGACGTGGCGGATCGAATGGATGTTGGCTTCGGCGGTGGCGCTGCTTGCCGCGCTTCTGCTGAAAAAGCCGGCAGCCTAAGGGCTATCTTGCCAAAGGCAGGCCGGCCGGTTCGAAGCTGGCGTAGGGCGTGGATTTCAGCGTTCGGCTTTGGTGTTGTCGGGAGCCGATTCAAGGATTGAAATGGAATCCGCCAGATAGATCTTTCCGTCGAAATTGGCGTGGGCCGTCACCTTGGCTCCAACCCGCAGGCGATCGTTCTCGGGAATCTGTGCCGCAGTGTAGCGTAGCTCGTAATTCTTTTGGTCGCTTTCATTTTCGATAGCCAGCCGTCCTTGGCGCACGTCCACATTTGTAATTCTTCCAACAAAGACGTAGCTGCTCCCGGGCACGGCCAAAATGTTGACATCATCCGCCAACCCACCCGTGCGGCCTGGAGCGAAAACCGCCTCGATCAGAGTGCCAGGAACAAAATCGTCGGTCGTTGCCACGCCATTCTTCTTATGGAGAGCCGTGCGATCCGTTATGGAAAAACTAACCATCTGTGAAGTCAGACTGTCGCGCATACGGACGACTTTGTTCGAGGCGTCGAAATGCACGACCTGGCCATGTGCCTCCACCGGTCCCGTCACGGTTTCCACCCGGATGGTGCGAGCGAAGACTTTGTGCTCCAGCGTCATCGTATCCACATAGACGCGGTCGCCGCGGTGGATACCAAGCACGGTTACGGCAGCTCCATTGCGATAGATGTGCGAGCGATCGTCGAACAGAACGTACACCTCCGGGCCGCCACCGAAAGGCTGGATTGCCACCCGATTCCGGACGGCATCGACTTTTTTGACCGTCCCGCCGATCAGACTCATGGGTTTGCTCGGCAGCGGGCCGGGGTCAAGTATCGGGTCAGGCGCGACAGCAGTCTCCCGGACGATCTCCGTGTGGGGCCCTGCGGGTGTTCCGGCGGCCTGCGTTTCAATCGCAGGGGGCGAGTCCGGTTTGGTGTTTTGCGCCTGCGCCAAAAGTACTGAGAGCAGCAGCAATGCAAGGGCGGGAAACAGTCGATTCATCTTGTCCTCGGGCTGACTACTACCGTAATGCTCGCCTCGACCGGAGTGCGATCAGTGCCTGCCCCGGTTTGGGAGCGAATGAGAAACTCTGGCCCTGCTATTGGATGCAGCGAACAGATCGATCGTATGCAAGGAAGTCGCGCCCCGGCAGAGAATCCGGAGACACACAACAAAAAGTGCCTTTTGCCCATCCAACTATAAACAGCCCGGCAGGTCCCCCGGGTGTGTTAGCGGTGACGCCGGCTCCAGCCGGTTAAAGCCGCGATTCAGCTCATGTGTGAAGATCCCGGAGGTCGGATGCAAGCGCAGCGTTCCCCGCGTTTGGTCGCTTTGATTTTCGTTCTGTTGGCCGTGACGGCGTGCTTTGCGGGCGATCTCCGCATTCCGCTCCCGAAGAATTCCAACCCAACGCCGGTGCAGAAGCTTAACCAGGAAGGCGTGCGGGCGGTCCAGAGGCACGATTACGCAAAGGCCAAAAAGCTCTTCTACAAGGCATACCTGACCGATCCCAACGACCCCTTCACGCTCAACAATCTGGGCTACATTGCCGAGACGGAAGGCGATCTCGACCGGGCTCAGCGCTTCTATGCGCTGGCAGCCGAGCATCCGTCGGGGGCGGCTGTGGCCAAGGCCTCGGACGGGAGGGTGATTGGCAAGCCGGTTGATACGATTGCCGGCAGCGCCGGCGACCAGAATATGGAGATCAACCGTTTCAACGTCTCAGCCATCGGCTTGATCGAGAGGGATCGGGTAGCCGAGGCCGATCAGATGTTGCAGAAGGCACTGGCGCTTGACTCCAAAAATCCTTTTACCCTTAACAACCTGGGATACACGAAAGAGAAAGAAGGAGAACTGGAGCTGGCTCTGAGCTTCTATCTCCGCTCGGCTGGCCTGCATTCCGACGAACCCATCATTGTGGCGATGAACAAGAGCTGGCGAGGCAGGGGCATCAGCTCGGTGGCAGCCGAAAACGCCAAGAAAGCCCAGCGCGCGCTTGAACACGAGGCTGACATGGAAGCCAGGGTGACAAGGCTGAACCTGAGGGGGGTTTCGGCCCTCAATCGCAATGAGCGCCGGCTGGGCCAGGAATACTTTCAGCAGGCCTACACGCTCGATCCGAACAATGCCTTCACCTTGAACAATATGGGTTATGTCGCCGAACTGCAGGGTGATCGCGAAACCGCCGATTACTTCTACGCTAAGGCTCAGGAAGCCCGTCGTTCGAACGTGCGCGTCGCCATTGCTACTCGAAAAGAGGCGGAGGGAGAGAAACTCGGGGCGGTTGCCGCTACCAACGATCAGGCGGTAGACGCTGCCGAACGCACCCAGCAGGAGATTCGCCGCCGCCAGGGTGCCACACCAGCCCTGTTGCGGCGCGACAATACTCCTGTCTCCGACGCGGCTCCGCAGGAGCAGCGGGAAGAGCCAAGCTCTCCGCAGCCTTCACTCCCCTAAGCCAGTTTTCATTCTGAAAGTCGCGCTCACGGCCGCTTTTGCAGCGGCCAGAGATGATTGATCGGGCCTACGCCCTGGCCGACCGGTTCGGCCGTCTGAATAGCTCGAAATACATATTGCTGGGCGTGAACCACTGCTTCAGGAAGCGACTTGCCAAGCGCCAAAGAACAAGCGAGCGAGGCGGCAAAGGCGCAGCCGGT
>JBEKQP010000038.1:0-25234 GCA_049519595.1 Candidatus Korobacteraceae bacterium
ATGTGGTTCCCGGAGATTTTCGGACGCATCGCCGTTGCGGTCAGCTATGTCGTTCATGACATTTCCGCGCTGATCATGCTCGCCGGAATTTTTGTCCACGTCTACCTCAGCACGGTTGGCGAACCACACACATTTCAAGCCATGACCCGGGGAACAGTAAGCGAAGCCTGGGCATGGACGCACCATCCCGCATGGTATCGCGAGGTCACTGGGCGCGACCCACGCGAGGACTTGGAAGAGGCGAGGCGACGCCTCGCAGAACGAGAACGCAACGGGATCTGAGCGTGCCCCCGGCCACTATCGCTGGGAGGGCGGCTCGGCATTGCGCAAGGAGCCGATACCTGCGCCCGTTCAAAAAACTGCCGAAATGGTGTGTTTATCGCAGCGGCTTGATGTGGAGTCCAACTATGCATCGCAGCAGTGATCCCAAGTCGGTGCGGGTGCAATTGACAGCGGGAAGCGGTCTCGAGATCGAGTGGATGGACGGCCATCGCAGCCATTACACGTTCCGCTTTCTGCGCGACGCTTGTCCGTGCGCGGAGTGCAGCACGCAGCGTTGTCGCGAACATCGGCAGCCCGGTGATCCGCAACGGTTGACACTTGAGCGAATGCTGCCAAGGCTGCGCCCTCTTCCCAAAGCCGTAGAAGCCGAGCCTATGGGCCGGTACGGCATTCGCCTCGGTTGGGACGACGGTCACAGTCACGGCACTTATTTGTGGGAATTCCTGCGGGACGTGTGCCCTTGCCCGTCTTGTGCGGGCAAGTCTCCTCCTAGCGCGGTTACGCCTGTCGGTGTGGGGACTCCGGTGACCACGGATCCGGTCCAGTAGGCATCGTGATCCGACGCTCTGGACGTATTGTCGGCCACCGGAAGCTAGAAACGTGACTGATAACTTCAGGGTTGCTCGTGATTCGTCAACTGACCCCGGCTGAGTTCCCAGAAGGGCAGATCTTCAGTACTGACTTCGCATTTCCGCTGCCGCAAAGCAAGCTCGTGAGCAGACCGGTAATTATCCACCACCCGGGGATGGTCGACGGAAATGTCCGCCGCACTTTGATCAAAATCGGTGACGGGATAGCCACGAGTCTGCATTAAGGAAGACACCAGCTCATCGGCTTCTGTTACCGTCCCCTTCGGGCAATCGACAAAACGAGACTGCAAGGAGAGCCACTGGCCTGAAAAGCGTTCGCGTTCTGCCGGATCAAGATCACGGATGTGAAGTTTTTCGACCGATTCTCACGATCCACCAATTTTGCTTCCAGCCCGTCGCCGGCAGATTCGCGCGCTGAAGGAAGCAGCGGAAAACCCCAAGCAACCGTCCGGCACCACCTCTGCGTGTACCTTTTGAGCCCATTCCTGAGATGGTCAATTCTGCTCAGATTTCAGACAGCCGTGAGGGTACAAGAGTAACTGTAAAAGCCACACCCGGAAGAACTAAGCCAATGTCAGCGTCTAAGATTGCCCGTGTCATCTTCGTATACATCCTCGCAAGCTTTGTTTCTGGACAGTTGGTGCCTTGCCTGGCGCAATCGCAACCACTCGCATCCGTTCGTACCGCCAAGCGCAAGGTTCATAGAAGAAACGACACACCAGAGACATTGCTTGGAGAGCGTCTCTTTCTCGAAACCCGGTTCGCGCAGTACTTTGCGGCGCACTCGATCGGCGACGTGAATCGGCCGTTGGCACAGGGCGATCCTGTGGTTGCCCACGTCTGGAATCCACGCGCAGCTGTGTCTTATCCCTCGCCTTTCGGCGGAAAGTCGAGGAACTGCCGCTCCTGCCACTTAATCAACGAGTTTTCGTCGTCGATGTTCATTGACGGAACGAACCGCGCGTATTGCGATTTTTTGCAACGCAGCCCAATTCCATACCGTGGCGACGGCCACATCATAAACACGAGAAACACACGAAATTTGGTGGACGATTTCACTCCTCGGCACGCCGGCATCCTGCTCCATGGCGATGGCGAGTTTTTGACTGTAGACCCCTTGATCAAAAGTTCGCTGACAGGAAGATCTTTCGGCTGGCTGCTTGCTGAACACGATGAGGCAGTCAGTCACGTTGCAAGAGTTATTCGCGAGGACGATGGGCGGGACGCACTGGGCCAACAATACGGAGGATCCTATGCGAAGCTCATGCTGGGAACCGCCAGTGACCTGCCGGATCAGTTTCGACTTGCAAGTGATTTTCGCATCGATGTGACGACTGCGACGGATCGGCAAATCGTCGATGAGGTCGCTCGACTGATCGCTGCCTTCTTGAAGACATGCCAGTTTGAACACACGGCGGAGGGCATTCACAGCGGCTCAGCGTATGACATGTTTCTCGCCAAGAATGGTCTTCCCGCCCAACCAGCCCAGGGCGAAACCGATGCGGAGTACTCGCACCGCTTGTTGCAAAAATTGGAGCAGCTGCAAAATCCCAGGTTTGTCCTGCCGTATGAACGGTGGTTGAGATTTCATCCGCACGTCCGCGAATTTGGCGATCAGGAACTCGCCGGGCTCAAGATATTTCTCCGGCAGGGTGCTCCATCACCACAAGAGTTCTCTGCAAAACGCGTCTCTCCTTCAGCAGAGCGCGGGCCGGCTGCCTCAAACTCCGTCTCTCACGCGGGAAACTGCTTTGTCTGCCATGCCGCTCCGGACTTTACGGACATCCGTTTTCACAATACAGGTGCGGCGCAGGAGGAGTATGACTCCCTGCACGGCGCGGGAAGCTTTGCAAGGCTGCCAGTGCCATCGTATGCTGAGCGTAGCCACTACCTGGATCGATATCTTCCCGCCACGCCCAACCATCCCCACGCTACAGGCGTCTTTCGCTCGCTGCCTGCCATGAGCAATCCCTCGGCGACCGATCTTGGTATGTGGAATATTTTTGCCAACGCGGATTTTCCGGGCGTGCAAAGCGAGATGCGCCGTCTGCTCTGCGACACACGCCCCTGCGATCCGAACGTGCAGTTGCCGCGAACGATTGCCTTGTTCAGAACTCCGAGTCTGCGCGACCTGGGGCACTCCTGGCCATATCTGCACACTGGGCGCATGGCCGCCGTGGAAGATGTTCTCCACTTTTACATTCGTATGTCCGCGCTTGCCAGAGCCGGCCAGCTTCGCAATGGAGACCCCGAACTCAGTCGAATTTCTCTCGACGAACAAGACGTTGCTGCGCTGGCGGCGTTCTTGCGTTCGCTCGACGAGGACTATAACGACGACTGAACATAACGTCTTAGCTCATTGTGCATAAGCGATGTAATCACGAATACCTGAGCAAGCAGTTATCCAAGGAATTCCAGTGGGCGACTGAAGTCTACAGGCAGGTGTCTGGCACATCCACCTATCGCGTTCCACCTGAGATCGTCTGCAGAGGTTAAAGCTTCTTAATCCTTATCCGACCGTGTGTTCTACCATACGCGCCGACTTTCGGCTCCCGTTGATCTCGTGCAAACGCGTTGATCAGACACTCCGTTCTCGAAACCTAGAGCGTTCAGTTTGCCGTTCGTCGCACTTTAGAATATCTATCTCATCGGCGAACAAGTTCTTAAGTCGGTTCTTCGCATAGCGGAACAGATTGGGAAGATTCGTCTTATACCAGCAGCACTCGTGCATGCGCGGCGAAAATCCACAAAGCACTCGAAGCTGGCTCTGGGGCACGTTATCGTATTCGAGGAGAGCGGCAGTGAGCCTATGGTTTCCTTCCAGAATCGTGAGCGCCGTGCTCTCGTCCACACCAATCAGCAATGCACAGCCGAGGTCGTCTCCACGGCGCAAACTTTGACTGATGGCATGCACCTTAGTGACGCACTCTTGAACACGTCCGGTAAAACGCCGCGTACGGAGGCGTTCGGCAACGTCGAGAAGCAGAAAACTGCCGTTAGCGATTCGCCTCCATTGCGCACGTGCGAAAACGCGAATGAGCTTCAGGTCCTGAAGCTCGATCTGTACTTCCCACCACTCAGTATCGAGTGGCAGTTCATGCCACATGTGCCCGCGACGGCGATACAGAAGTGCCCGTCGCAGAACGTTTTCTGCTGCATTTGTCACGTCAGCGCGAAAGACGAGGTGTTCGAACGTTTTGTGATAACGGTAAAACTCGTTGTGATGAAACTCGCCTTTTAAGAATTCGGCGATGACTTCCTGCTCCGTGATTCGTTGCAGCCGCCGCATAATGCTCTCCCAAACGTTGGCGTGGTCGCCAGCGCATCTTGCGTCATCTCACGTACTTTCGAGAACTGTTCACGGTTATGACGCTCGGCATCCTTGCGAGTGTTCCAGAGACTCTGTAGCAAACACATGGTAAGGGGTCGGTGGTTGACACAGCGATAATCTCGTCTAAAACCTTTTGCTGCTTTTTAGAATAGGCAGCTTCGTATCTCTGGCCCGGCCGAGGGCGGCTGGGCCTGCAACCTCGCGGTTATTGCATGGCGGCTGGGGTGCAGGTCCCTCCTACGGCGGGAGGAACAGGGATGCTGTTGACCGGCGGTGGAGTCGCCCAGGGTATGTTGTTGAAGTCGAAGAAGTCCAGTAGGTTCGGTTGCGCAGCGTCTCGCGGGGTGAGGTACTTCCCGTCCCCGATGAAGCGATCTTCCACGAACTTAAGGATTGCCGTGTGATCCATCGGCACGTGCGAGACGTAATGCTTACGTGTGAATGGCGAGATGACCATATTGGGCAGACGGAAACCCAACTGGGCTGCAAATCCTTGCACGGCAGGCGCATCGGTGGAATGAGAACCCGGGTCATTGGAATCCAGATCACAGTGCAGCGTGAGGGCTCCGCCCGGTGGAACGCAAGGTTCGTAGCTGTCTGCGTTGACGGCAATAGTACTGATGTCCGGGATGTTGCCAAGGGGGAGATAGCCCATGCCTGCGATGTTGGTATTGTCGTTCGAGTGCCCTGGAACCGGGGGCACGTGGTCGTAAGGGCCTCCGTCTTCGTCGTAGCTCAGGAAGAAAACCGAATCAGCCCACGAAGCTGATGATCCACCATTCGCGTTGTACATGAACTTGCTGAGAATGAGTGCCATCTCCGCCTGTCCTTTGAAGATCGACTGGCCGGAGCCCGGATGCTCATCATTGACGCCGTAGCCGGCTTCAATATAGGAGAAGCTGGGCAGCGTTCCATTGGCCGCATCAATAAAGAACTGACTCAGCGGTGCGATGTGTGCCGTGTCGATGCAGAAGTCGTTGGAGGGGTCGCCCACAGCTTGTTTTGAGCCGATCGCAGGGGCCACGCAGGTTCCGGGATTGTGGTAGAGATATTTGCCGGAGTAGGCGAAATCGGAAAAGGAGGTTACCGGAAGATAGTCCGAGCCCGGATTGTTCAGGTTGCCGCAGTCTCCATCTACCTCGTCGCATTCGTTTATCAGCAGCGTGTAGTAGATCTTCCAGGAGACAGCCGGGCTGGCGGAGTCGAGTTTTTGGAAGATGGTCGGTATGGTGAGGGTGGCTTTAAATTTGTCATCGACGAACGGATCGAACACCAATCCTTGCGTGGATCCGCCGGTCAGGGTTGCAATCCGGTTCGGCGTACTTTTGCTGGCAACAGGTGAGAACCATCGGTCGGAAAGTGCAAACTGCGACGCCATGTAGTAGTAGAAATTCAATTGGGGGGCGCCCGAAACACTGGTGTCGCGGTAGTACGCCATGGCGCGTTGCCCCGCCACATCGGTGAACGCTCCATCCCCGAGGTCGAGCACCGCATAATTTTCGGCGGTGTGAACGAAGCCATCCATCAACATTTTCCGCGTGGTGCTGAAGTCGTACCGGTTTACATCGCCGTAGCTTTCGACCCAGGAAGATGTCATGTCGTCAAGACAACTGCTGACGGTATGAAACAGCGGGAATGACGCGCCTTTGTCGTTCACGTTTGCCGTAGTGTTCAGCTTGTCGTCAATTCCGTCCACGTTGTAGGTGTTGCCGTCGTCGCCAACGTTCCACGTGTTGGCTTGCCGATATGGATTCAACATGCCGAAGTAGCTGTCGAAGCTGCGATTCTCCTGCATCATGAAGATGACATGGTTAATCAGGGCTACGGTGCCCGTCGCATTGACGGTTACGTTGACCACTGCTGTCGCGATGTCTCCGTTTCCGTCGGTAGCCGTCGCCGTATATATTGTTGTGGCAGTCGGGCTGACAGCCTGTGTACCCCCGGTCCCGGCCAAGGGGTAAGTCGTGCTGTCAACGCTGTCCGAGATCACTATCTGCGTCGCATTAGCGGCCGTAACGGTCAGGGTAGTGGCATTCCCTTTGACAATCGTGGGAGGAGCGGCCATGATCGACACAGACATTACAGTGATCGTGACCTGGGCTGTAGCTTGCTGATTGTTCGCTCCGGTCGCAGTGACCGTATAGGTCGTCGTCTGAGCCGGATTTACAGGAGGCACCGCCCCGCCGCCTGCCGGAACAGAAATGCTCGTGCTGTCCACGTTGTTCTTGATGAACACTGAGTTTGCGTTCGAGACGGTGACAGTCAGAGTCACGGGCTTCCCGGCGGCACTCGTCTGCGCACTTGCCGTCATGCTGACGGTCGTCGCCGTCGAACCAGTCGGCGTAGTTTGCGAACCTCCATTGGGGCCGCTAGAGGAAGATGAACCGCTTCCTTTACCACATGCCGAGAGGAACGCAAACGTGAAGAGCATCACGCACAGAGTCAAATACCCGTAGCGGCCAACGGCGAATGATTGCATCATGACAGCTTCCTGTCCACTTCAACAGCCTTTTCAGAGGTCTTTTCCGTTCTGTCGGCTTTAAGGATAAGGCGCAACTTCAAGCGCGCCTTATGAAGCTGAGATTTGGTGTTGCCGATCGTGCAGCCCATCATCTCAGCGGCTTGGTTATGCTTGTAGCCTTCTATATCTAATAGCACAAAGACGTTCCGATACCCGGATGGAAGCTCTCCAATCGCTCTCTCCAGAGTGATGCGGTCGATGGACCCCGCCAGCAAGTTGTCCCGAATGCCAAAATATCGTTTTGGACCGTCTCGTTCTACTTGGTCCAAAGGCTCGTCTAGCGAGACTGTGAGGAGTCTGTGTTTGCGAAAGTGCATCAGCACGACATTGACCGCCACCCGGTGCAACCATGTGGAAAATTCCGATTGCCCGCGAAAGGTCACAATCTTGCGGTAGACCTGGAGGAACGCTTCTTGCGTCAGATCTTCGGCTCCGGTTTCATTGCCAACCATCCGAAGGCACAGAGAGTAGACGCGGCGTTTATGCAGGTCATAAAGAGTCGCGAAAGCTGCGCTATCCCCCTGCTTGGCCCGCTCAATCGCCTCCGCCTCTGACATGCTGAAGGCAGTAGCGTTCATCTGAGAACCATTGCTGCAATTCAGCACGGCCCCAGTTAATCCTTGCGTTGGCAGGCCCGGCTCGATTCTGGGATTGGTAAAGCTGTTCATAATTGTCCTCAATCTGACCGAATGTTGCCGGTCTGTTTCTGATTCGACAAGGTTGCCGTTCACGCGCATTACGGAAGCGTCGCGGATACTCTCTGTCGATCAGTACCAACTACTATGCAGCGCTAACCATGTTAAAGCGATGCTCCACACTGGACATGCGGTGATGACTCTTTTCACTTCACCGCGACAATGCTCTTAGGCCGATGCCACTGAGGAGTGTCGATCGCGGCGCCTGCCGTGAGTTGATCCCGCTCTACTTGTGTTTTCCTCATTGACTCTCTGCAGCGCGGCATAGAGCTCCTGCGCAGCAGCGGCGGCACGACTTGCCAGAACGGAAAGCGACAGGATCCCCTCCAGTTCGTTTTCATCATTGACCACGACCACGCCACGGGATTGGGATTGTGCAAATTTAGCCAGCACGGCATAGGCATCATCCTCTGGATGGCACACCGCTGGTACGCGAGCCATGCACGCTCCGGCAGGAACTGTGGCAGGATTGCGTCGCTGGGCTACCACCTCCAAACAAACGCTCCGCTCCGTAATCACCCCTAAGACTTGTCGTGATAGTTCGTTCAGTACGGGCACTACACCGCAGTCGACTTTGCTCAGCAAGTGTGCGACAGTCTCGACCGTGCAGGATTCCGCGCAACAAATTGGATCTTTGATCATCACATCCACAACTCGCATAAGCCCCCCAATCAAATCGGCTTCACGCACGATGAGAGTTTCTGCTCAAAATTGAAATCTAAATGCTGGTACTCGCAATGTCTGTCCTCTATTGCTCACTTTCGCATAACTTAATTGCGCCGAGTACCGTCCCATCAAGAACCGGCGATCTCGACGATCGATTTGCCCTTTTGTTGTCCAAAGCGTTGTCGAGAAGAGACGCTGCGATGGATGGGCAAAGAGAAAAAAGAGCCCGCTGGATACGGGTGTGTTCTTTATCGCGCGGTTGCTAAGGTCAATCAATCGTCAAAAAAGGTGCGCGCGAGTCGCGTCAACATTGCCCCTGCCGCGCGAACTACTCATCGGTGCAGGTTCCAATAGTAATGAGCTGTATTGAGCAGACGTTGTGAGTATCTGGCTTGTAGATTACAAACTACCCGAGGAACTCCGAAGGTTGAACGCATGTCAGTTATATTAGAAAGTCTGGGCCCACATGAAGATATGTTTGGTGAGCGCATTCCCGCCGAGTAGGGGTGGATTGAATGAGTATGGGTATCACATAGCCAAGGAATTGCAGCACAATCCGTTGCACAGCCTTACGGTGTTGGCGGACGAACTGGAATCGCCTCATCCGGAGCTGCCAGAGTTCGACGTGGTGCGATGCTGGTCCTTCAACAAGCTATCAAATCCCGTGCGCTTGCTAAGAGCGATTCAGGACATTAAGCCGGATGTAGTCTGGTTCAACCTGTTGTTCTCTACTTTCGGTAACAATCCGATAGCGGCCTTCGCCGGACTTACGGTTCCGGCGCTGATGCGAGTCTTAGGCTATTACACGCATGTCACATTGCATCACCTGATGGACAACATCAATCTTAAAGATGCAGGCGTGCGATTTCCGCGAATGTACCGCGTGGCTGGGAACGTCGCGACTCACGTGCTGCTGATGGCTAATTCCGTCTCGGTGCTGCTGCACGAATACCGCCGTACGCTGATCGAACGATACGGCGGAGACGACGTTCATTTTCGCGCCCACGGTATTCTTTCCGCCAACCCGGATCCGCCCGATTTCAACCAACGCGATAGTCCGTATCACCGAATTCTCGCATTTGGAAAATGGGGCACCTACAAGCGCCTCGAATTGCTACTCGAATCGTTCCGAAAGGTACATGATCGCATTCCCGAGGCCAGGTTGGTCATAGCCGGGTCGAACCATCCTCAGGCTCCCGGCTACTTAGAGTCTGTGGCAGAGCGCTATCGCGGCAACCCGTTTATCACTTTTCATGGTTATGTAAAGGAAGAGCAGATTCCCGATCTGTTCCGCACCGCATCCGTGATGGTGATGCCATACTTGTCCGCCGCAGGAGCCAGCGGAGTAGCGCATCTTGCCTGCGAATATGGCCTGCCGGTGATTTGTGCCGATATATCGGACTTCCGGCAGATGGGCGAAGACGAGCAACTGGCGATTCGCTTCTACCCGACAGGCAATGCGGAAAGCTTGGCCGAGTGCCTATGCGATCTGATTGGTGATCCTGAGCTGCTGCGCGAGATGGGCGCACAAAATTATGCGGCGGCCATGGGCATGACCATGCCGCAGATCATACGGCAGTACCTGCGTTCCTTTGACATACAGACAAATCAGCGGGCACTGGCGCGGCTTTCTCGTTTTCGCCGAATTCCGGTATGGATTCCGGCGCGCTCGTCTCTTTTCCATGTTTGCTAATCCCGTGATGGACGCTCTGGACGTGAGAGCAGATCTGGTACTTCAGTGGGGAGCCCTGAATCTACTTATCAAGGCATGGGATAGCCACGGCCAAATCGTTGGCGCCGTCACTCGGAGCGTGCAAGTGCAATAGTCATAACTCCGAAATGGAAAAGAAACGCCAAATGAATGGAACCCGCTCGCTTCGTCGAAGTGGACAGGACTATCCAGCGAAATCACGTCTGATTGTGAATTCCTATAGAAAGATCCGGTAGTGGGTCAACTGACCCACTACCAAAATTCCCCTTACGGACGAGTTTTCCTTCGGTCATCGTCATCAGCTGAGAATACGAGGCACTGCCCGAAATAGACTGCTTGCAAATGCCTTTTTTTGCAACGGGACATTGCACCCCAGAGCTATTTCCGAAAGCCGTGACGGAGCGAAGAAGGCATCAGGGTTTATCACTTGCTGCCTGCCCCGGGATTTTCATCGCGAAGTTGCGGTGGCAATCAAGGCAGTACACCTTGGATTCGGCGTGAGCGTGATGGCACACCGTGCAGGCGATCTCGCCTAAGTGGGAGTCATGGGGATTGCGCTGCGGGAAATCTTTCGGCCCGCTCCTGGCCGCGAGCTGAGCCTGGGGACCGTGACAGGCGAGGCAGCGGCTGTTCTCCACCGTGGTGTCCAGCAAGGGCGCGTCCTTCCCGTGGCAGCCTGCGCAGTCGATCATCGCTTTGGCGTGCAGATGATCCGTATAGCTGGAGTTCAGCCAGGAGGCGAACACCTCCTTTATCACAGCCATATCTTCATCTTTCGGGGCTCCCCAAGAGATGCTTTGACCAATTAAACCGAAGCTCTTTCCGGGAACATAACTATGGCAGGAGACACACTCCAGATGAAGCTGCGGACCTGCATGGGTGACGTGAATGCGCGTCGAAAACCCGTTCTTCTTCGCCTCTCCCGCTTGCCCCGCAGAGTGACAGCGAATGCAGGCGGCCAGACCGGTGCCATCGACTGCGGGGTGTCCCTTGGGCAGCACGGAAGAAAAATCGGCGTGGCAGGACACACAGCCGTCCGCGACGGCTGGCGAACTGGATGGTGTTGCCGACGCTGCCGGGCTCCATACGAGGCACAGCAACGCCAGCGTGATCAGAGATGCCGAGTGAATTTTTGCCATTCTGATTTCCGCAAATGATTAGGATCAGGAGGACCATTCACCGAAAATGGCCCTCCTGTTGACTACGCAAGCGGCGTTTCTTTTGCTACGTTGGTTCCGGCGATGCGGCCACCTGCTTGCTGCCTATTGCTTGCCACTCCTTGCAGCAATTCCCAAATTACGCCAAGGGTTTCTCTTTGGCAGCATTCGTTCCTGCAATACGCCCGTACACAGTGGTTGAACCGGTCGCATTCCCGCCTAATCGGTTATCGCCGTGAATTCCGCCGGTTACCTCGCCTGCCGCGTAGAAGCGTGGGATTGGGTTGGACCAGATATCCAATACCTGAGCTTCGGCATTAATACGCAGTCCTCCCATCGTGTGATGGACGGCCGGCCACTGAGCGATGCCGTAAAATGGGCCCATATCCAGCGGTAACATTGCCTTGGTATACGTTCGGTTAAATTCGGGATCCTTTCCATCCTTCATGTACTGGTTATGTTTGGCGATGGTGTCCTGCAGAGCGTCGGCAGGAATCGCGAGCTTTCCGGCTAATTCGGCAAGCGTGTCTGCCTTGACGAAGCGCTTGCGCGCCAAGCCCTGCTCCACTTCCTCCTTGGTACCCATATGGGAAACCATCTTTTCACTGAAGATGGAAAATGTCGGCTTCATTCCGGTGGCAAGTTCGGCGCGGGCAACGACATCGCGGCGCTCGTTTTCGTTGACGAACCGCTTGCCTGCCTTGCTGACATAAACGATTCCGAAGCCCGGTCCACGGAAAGGGTACACCGCCGGCGCATCGAGCAGGCCCGTTTCTGGTTCCGCATAAGGGTAGAGTTGAATGAAGGCCATTTGGATGGCTTCGGCCCCGACGGCCTGGGCATAACGAGTTGCCTCGCCCGTCGCGCCCGGATGGTTTGTCGTACTGTAGCCAGCGTCCAGGGAGGGGTTGTAAATCGTTCGCATGGCGACATTGGCGCTGAAGCCGCCGGAGGCCAGCACGAGCGCCCGGCTCGTTTTCAGGTTCAGAACCCGCCTGCCGCGCTTGACTTCGACGCCCAATACCGGACTCTTGGGATCGGCATCGGCACGCCAGATCCAGGTGACCGATGAGTTCAACACCATCTTGGCGCCCCGGCCCTCGGCGATCTTTCTCAGCGCCTCCGTGTAGCCGCGACCCACCCCCTCCACGCACGTGTGGGTCCGATAAGCGGTATGGCCCCCGGTACGGTTGATGACCTGCCGGAGCTGAAGCCCCCCGTCGTCAATCATCCAGTTCAGAGCTGGCGTCGCACCTTCTGTATAGATCTTCACCAACTCAGGGTTGCCATAGTAGTCGCCGCCCTTCAGCGTGTCATCGGTATGAAGTTTCACGCTGTCGTCCCCGAGACCGAGCTTTTGGCGCAGGTGGAACTCATCGTCCCATGAGTTGTACTCGCCGCCGTTGATAATGGAGTTTCCGCCATAGGTTGGCATTTTCTCCAGCACCACGACCTTCGCCCCTGCGCCGGCGGCTTCAGCTGCGGCAGCAAGTCCCGCAAAACCGGAACCGATCACGATCACATCCCAAGTCTCGTCCCACTTGGCCGGAAGCTTTCGAACGATTGCCTCCGCCGTCCCGGGTGCGGCCATATTCAGGGCCAAGCCTCCACCCGCTGCCAGTGCGCTCATTGCCACCGTCTTCAGCATCGAACGGCGGCTGATATCTTTGGGACTGCTATCCTGCGAACGTTTATTAGTCACATGTGCTCCTTCGAAATATGAAAACGGCTTTATGCGTTATGAAAGACGACATCTCCGGCATTCGCCAGCGAGAGGCGTTCCCCGCAGGGCCGGCTTCGGGGCAAGACGATTCCTGCTCCTTTTGTAACGCTTCCCACGACTCTCACCAGTGATGTACGGCAATTGCGCGTGTGACAGAGGTCAGATTTGAAACTATCCCGCGTATCCGGGATGTAGTGGGATCATAATTCCGGCGGTATCGCAATTGTCCAACCACCTCGACTCCGTCAATTCCGAAGCACTGTCGAAAACACCATCTGCCAGCTCGCGAGCGGGCAAATTGCCAGTTGTGTTGAATCTGGTCTGAGAAGTTGATGTGGGCATGACAAGCGGAAAGCGGTCAGGAGGGCCTGAATTACTACCAAGGTCAGTTGATATCGAGCTCACGTTACGATTCTCGCCGCATGGTGCAAAATGACACATGGAACGTGGAACGTGCACCGCGCATCCGCTCGAAACGTGCGGCACCCTTACGGCACCCCTGGTAAGGTAGAACCGCCAATACGGGCTTTTCGATACCTCGGCGATGCACTTCCGTGCGGACCTAGTTGTGGGTAAGTGATTGACAAATTGTGGATTGCCCTAGATTAACCTGCCGATTGGCTCTGCTCGACGGCGGACTTGAAAAGTGGAAAGCAGAACACCGCGGGATAAGCAGGGCTGACCCCGCCTTCAAAGCTGTCAATTTGACCGTAAAGGCTCGTCCGGAGCTTGTTGCTAATCTTTCCGCGCTGAAGCAGATTGTAGCCGACACGAAAACAATGCTGATCGCCGCCCGTCCGCCGGATGAGTATTCCGGAACGAAAGCAGATGACGGCGTTCCGCAGGGCGGACACATTCTTGATGGCAAGACTTTACGAGTGCTTTGGGGATCGGTTCATTCCGGCCTTTGTAAGCACTGTGATTGACGTATAGGCGCAACCGTGGAAGACCCGCGCCATCTATTCTCGACGGAATGCGGCGCTGACCTGGTGGTAAGGAAATAAGGCTTTAACGATCGAGCCCGCATACCCACCACGACATGGGATAGGGTTCACTGCGCCCTACGCTGAAAAGGGAAAGAAGACCGAAAAACATGTACCCGAACGTCCGTCTCTGGTGTTGGTGCGAAGCCGGAGCATTCCATCGTTGTTCTCAATGATGCCCGCTATGATCCACAATCCCAATCCCGTTCCTGCTTCGCCCTTGGTCGTGAAGAAGGGATCGCAAACCTTGTTTCGGACCTCAGCCGGTATGCCCGGTCCATTATCGGCAACCGTCACCCGCAGCCCACGCCGCCCTCGAAGCCAATCGGTGCTGGCATAGGCATGCAGCCTTATCTTTCCGTTCTTACCGATGGCCTCAATCGCGTTGCCTATCAGGTTGGCAAACACCTGCCTCATCTCTCCGGGCAGGCCTATGAACTCTCCATCGAAGTCCACCTGCTTCTCCACCTGGATTGCAGCCGACTCGATCTTCCGCCCGTAGAGTGCGATCACGTTGTCGAGAACTTCCCCGATCCTGATCGGCACCGGATTTTTCGCTTCGCGCTGGAAAGAGAGCATGTGCCGCGTCATTCGCGTAACGCGAGTCACTTCTTCACTCGCCATTGAAACCTGTTGTCGCACCGCTTCGGTCACATCGGGGTTATGGTCGATCAGGTACAGCAGATTGCCAACTGTATCCAGCGGGTTGTGAATCTCGTGAGCGAGAGTCGCAGCCATCCGTCCTGTTGTCGTCAGCCGTTCACTGTCGCGCAGGAGCTTCTCGGCCTTTCTCTTGTCGCTAACATCGTGGAAGACCAGCACGACCCCTGTGATCTGGCCCTCGTTGTCTCGAATCGGCGCACCGCTGTCTTCGATGGGCAACTCCGCTCCGCCGCGGCTGATGAGCGCCGTGTGATTCGCCAGCCCCACAACCTGCCCTAGACGAACTACCTTGGCAGCCGGACTCTCCGGCTTGATCCTCGTGGTCTCGTTGATGATGTTGAAGACCTCTTCCAGATCACGGCCTTGGGCTTCGGAGAGCGGCCATCCGGTCAACTTCTCGGCAACTTCGTTCATGAACGTGACCTTGCCCCGCGCACAAGTCGAGATCACGGCATCGCCAATGCTATGGAGCGTGGTGGACCAGCGCTCCTCGCTCGCACGCAAGGCCTCTTCCGCCCGCTTGCGCTCGGTGATATCTTGGGAGGTAAATAGCGCCATCATTACCTTCCCTTGCGAGTCGAATACAGGCGAGGCGTTGTAACTGCTAATCATGTCTTTACCCGTGATCTTTGATCGCGTTCGAAATTCGGACCCTTGGACTTTTTGACCGCGCAAGGCGAGACCTATCGGCCAGTCCGCTACCGGGATAGGGTTGCCGGCCATGTCAAACGCTTCCCATTGCTCCGCGAATGTCTGCGGGAACTCGGGCGCGTCCGCTCCGGGGTAGGTTCTACGAAACGCCGCGTTCACCAGGATCGGATGTCCACTGCTATCGCAGACGTAGAGGCGTTCTGTCATGTTCTCGACAACGGACCGCAGTTGTAATGCCACATCCTCGGAATGCCGCTTCGCCAGTTGGAGTTCTTGTTCCGCTCGCTTGCGGTTGGTGATGTCGTTGTTGATCTCCATCACACCATAGGCGTGGCCGTTCTCGTCTCGCTGCAAGACCCAGCGGCTGGCCACCACGATGCGCCTGCCGTCCTTAGCAGTGTGTATGAGGTCTCCCTCCCAACGTCCTTCTCGCAACAAGTCCGCATTGATCTCGGCCGGGGGCTGCGGGAAGACGGTCCAGAGCAGGTTGTACGAGATTTTGCCGGTGGCCTGCTGTTTGGAGAATCCATACATCCCTTCAGCCCCGTGATTCCAGAATCGAATAGTCCCGTCGACGTCGCGTACCGTGATGGCATCATGAGCGAGGTCGAGCAATTCGGCCTGCTCGCGCAGTGCATTTTCCGCCCGCTTGTTCTCAGTGATGTCACGATTTGATTCCAGGACGCGTTCGACTCCGTCTTCACCGCGTATGAGCTGCTTTCGAGCCGAAACGACCACTTCACGGCCATCTTTGGTGAGGTGACGAAGTTCACCCTCCCAATATCGGAACTCACGCAACCGCGCCTCAATCTCCGGCCACGGCATGGGATGAACGGTCCTGAGCAGTTCATGGGTGACGCGGCCCAGCGCTTCTCTTTCGGTGAAGCCATAGAGCTGCTCGGCGCCAACATTCCAGCTCTCGATGCCGCCATCGAGCCGCCAAACAATGATCGCGTCGAAGGAGATCCTCAGCAGATCGGCCTGTCGCCGGAGCGCCTCCTCTATCCTCCGTTGCTCACTAATGTCGGTGTTCGTGCCGAACCAGCGCACCACGCGGCCTTGCTTATCGCGCAAGGGCAGCACACGGGTCAGAAATGGGCGAAATATGCCATCTGCTCCCCGCAACGGGAACACCATGTCAAATGGCTCTCCGCTTGTGATGGACCCCTTCCAGCGTTCCATTACTTTGGGCAGTTCGTTCGGATCGTGTACCGATTGCCAGCCCCAACCTTCCATTTGCTGGGGTGTGGTGCCGGTGTATTGATACCAGCGCTGGTTGTACCAATAGATCCAGCCCTCGGGATTTGCCGTCCAGGCTAACTGTGGAATTCCTTCGGCCAGCTCGCGGAACTGCTGTTCACTTTCCCGCAGCGCCTCCTCCGCCTGCTTGCGCTCAGTGATGTCGGTGAAATAGGCACGCACGCGTCTCAATTGGGGAAGATACTGATTCGTTTGCAGGAAAAACCTGCTGTCTGCCTCAACTTCGCGAATAATTACTTGTTTGGAACCCGTTGTAAACTCGGCGATCACCGAAGCCATTTCCGCTAACAGAGGATGACTGGCGCCATGCTCAAGAAGATCTGGAAACAACTTCTGTGCTGCCGGATTGGCGTAGCTGACCTTGCCGTCCCCGTCAACCTCAAAAATTGGATTTGGATTTAACTCGGGGAAGCTGGCGACATGGGCGACGTGTTCCTCCGCCCGGTCGCGTTCTGCCGTGCGCTGTTGCAAAAGCTGCGATGCTTTTACCAGGGATTGGCCGACCTCATTCGCTTCCGCGAGGTCAAGCGGTCCTACATTCACCGGCTCGCCGCTTCCCAACGCCAGGGCGGGGGCGATCAGCGCCTGAATGGAGCCGCCAATCCGTTTTGCCAGGAACGCCGCCAGGGCAATTCCCATCATCAGAAGCAGCAACCCGCCGCCAAGCACCCACCACAACCATTGCCGAAGCCCTGCCAGTATGACTGCTTTGGGAATTCCGATGCCTACGGTCCAGCCGGATTTGGGTGACCGGCTGAAGACGGTGACGATAGGAACGCCTACCCGGTTCGTTGCCTCTACCTGGCCCTCCGCAGCCTCGGACGTTGCTTTAATGAGAGCGGGGACAGCCAGCACGCCGATATAGCCTTGTTCTTGCTGGTCCCGGGCAACCACCACACGATTGCCGTCCAAGATGGTTGCGGGCCAATTGGCTGGAATGCTCTGCTGCGAAAGCACCGCTTGGAAGTGGTCGGCCGGTACCGTCATCATCAAGGCATACTTAACCCGACCCTCGCGGAACACCGGCACCGCAAAGCCGACAACGAAGCGCCCCGTAAGGGCTCCCTTGTACAGGTTGATGATGACCGGCTTGCCCGTCTCGAATACTTGTTTCGTCTGAGCCCAGGCAACAAGTTTGGGTAATGGCGTTCCCAAAGGTACGTATGTGTTGGCAAGCTGCTGTCCGCTAGCCTCCGTCAGAGTGATGGCAGAAGCGGCGGGATAATCTCGCAAGACCGCCCGCGCCTCCTTATCGAAGGCCACTGCATCGCCCGCGATGGCGAATGGTGATGTGGCAAGGGCTGTTTCGCTGGCTTGCATGGCGGCCAGCTCCTGGTCGACCACCATGGAGAGCGCCCTTGCGGTTTCCAACACACGCTGTTCCAGGAGCTGCCGCTTTTGCTGGTATGCGTGATGGACAAGAAAGCCGGCGATAACGCAGACCGGCAGAACACAAGCCAACACTAAACAGGCAAGCCGGAAACGAAGTGTTGCCTGGCGTAACTTGCCGGACGGCGACGGCTGATCGGGTCCATTTAGGTGGTTCGCAGAGTCAGCACCAGTCAACTCGTCGCTGGGCGGTTTGGCCTGGGGATCGGTGATCGACATAGAGGCGCACCACAATCTTTGGCGGGATGGCCTCTATGTCATTTAGGGCCCGGCCCGCTAGGATCTCTGCCTTGCCGCACAACAGAGGTCACCAGTTTAGCAAGAAAGAAGCTGCTGCACGGCCGTAATGAAATTCTTCGGGTGGTCGCCCTTGGTAGCGTAAGCGTCTACCCATCGCAGTTCCTCTTTTGGAAGGTTCAGATAAGCAGAGAACATCAGAATCCTTACCGCTGGATCAAGATGCTTTAGCGCAGCAGCAACCTCCGCCCCATTCATCTCCGGCATGGCGTAGTCCAGGACGACAGCAGGGACTCGATGACGAGCGAATATTGCCAGTCCTTCGCGTCCGCTGGTGGCAGTGAGCACCTCGTAGCCTTGACTTTCAAGTAGCATCTTGCGAACCGTCAAACCTTTCGGTTCGTCATCGATGCATAAAATGGCCGCGGGCTTCGTCATAAACCTGCCTTGGGAACATGAGAATATGTTAATTCAGGATATTGCCAAACGACAGATTGGGTGTGTGAGCCTCGCACATTCAGCGCGTGAGTAACGTCACAATTTGCTTAATTTAAAAGACGTGGCGCTCGATTGTTTACGGTGGTGCAGCTTGCTTACCCACCCTCTCCCGTTAAGTCGACGAAATACAGGACCAATGTAAAGAGTACGACCGCTCTTGCGAGGTCAACCCCGGTCGGATCGTTAACTTCGCCATATTCGGCCTCTTCGGTCCAGACCATTCGGAATGGACATGCCATGACCGGCGCCCACATATTTCAGTTGCTTGCCACCACGGGGCAAGCTACTGTAGCTTTTACAGCAAAACAGACTTAGTCCACCTATCTGCTCGAGCTGCTATACGACCAATATCGCGGCGGAGAGTGCAAATGGCTCCGGCGATCGCTCAGAAATATTCTCAGACCGGGGCTGGACGCCATATAGGACTTTAAAGAAAGAAGGAGTGCTCAGGAGATGAATGAGATAACGGGCGCGCAGGTTCTTGCGGAGATGTTGCAGGGCTATGGGGTCACCCATATGTTCATGGTGCCGGCCATACTGCGCCGGACCTTACTCGAAATCGAGCACCGGACGAAGATCCAGGTGATTCGCACCCACGGCGAGAAATCTGCCGCCTACATGGCCGACGGCTACGCCCGCGCCTCGGGCCGGCCCGGCGTCTGCGCGGCGCAGATCATTGGTGCCCTCAATATTGCAGCTGGCTTGCGCGACGCTTGGCTTGCGCATTCGCCAGTCATTGCTTTCACAGGGGGACGTGATCCCAAGACCAACTTCAAGAAGGCATATCAAGAGGTCGACGACGTTCCCTCCTTCGCGCCGGTGACGAAGTTCAATGCCACTGTCGATGCGGTCGAGCGCGTCCCCGACATGCTACGCCAGGCCTTCCGTGTTGCCGTTTCGGGAACGCCGGGACCGGTGCATCTGCAGTTCCGTGGCAACGAGGGCCAGATTGACAGCGAGTCGGCGGCGATGCAGCCCCTGTGTGAAGATCTCTATTCCCACGTGCCTCCCTTCCGTCCGGAGCCTGAACTGAGCAGCATTCTCGCCGCTCTGGAATTGCTGCAGAAGGCGGAGCGACCGCTTATCGTTGCGGGGGGTGGCGTGCGCTGGTCCGGCGCCCAGAAGGAAGTGGTGGCGCTCGCCGAAGCCCTGGGCATCCCTGTCGCGACCTCGCTCAATGGCAAAGGCACGATTCCGGGCTGCCATCCGCTGTCGGTTGGGGTTATGGGAACGTATTCCCGCGAAAGCGCCAACCGGGTAGTGCAACAGGCCGATCTTATTTTCTATGTCGGCAGCGAAGCCGGCGGCATGACCACAAATTTCTGGACCGTGCCAGCGGTCGGCGTTCCAACCATTCAGGTCGACATCAATCCCGAGGTACTCGGTCGCACCTATCCGCTGAAGGCGGCGATCTGCGGAGACGTGAAAGTGACCATGCAGCGCATGCTCGAACACGCGGACCGGTCCACTGCCAAGCGGCGTCTGGCTTGGAATGAGACCACCGGTTCGATCTGCCGCGAATGGTACGCAAAATACCAGCCATTCCTCGAATCAAATGCGGTGCCGATTCGTCCGGAGCGTATCTGCCTCGAATTGACGAAGCATGTGCCGGACAACGCCATCGTACTTGCGGACACCGGCCATGCGGGCATGTGGATGGGTGGCATGTACGATACGCGCACCGACACGCAAAGCTATCTCCGCAGCTCTGGACATCTCGGCTGGGCATTCGCCGCCGGGCTCGGCGCCAAGTGCGCCTGCCCGAACCTCCCTGTAGTGGTCTTCACCGGCGATGCCGGCTTCTGGTACCACATCGCCGAGATCGAGACTGCAGCACGCCGCGGCATCAACACGGTAACCGTCGTCAACAACAATCACGGCGGCAATCAGTCGAAACCCGGCTTCGACCGTGTATATGGCGGCCATCAAAGTGATTGGGCACGTGAGATTTGGACCTTCAGCAAGGTTAATTTCGCCCGTATTGCCGAGGACATGGGCGCAGTCGGCATCCGCGTTGAGGACCCCAAAGAGTTGCCCGGAGCCCTGCAGCGAGCGTTTAAGGCCGACCGTCCGGTCGTCATCGATGTTGTGACCGACATAGAAGTGCTGGCACCACCGCCGGTGAAGTAGCCGCGAGTTAACCGAACTTCATGCGGGGCCACGGGAAGTCGATTGCTCGAAGCAGACGGTGTGGCGCGGGCCGACTAATGATTACGGCACAGAAGCGTCTACGAGCGAATGCCTGGGCTTCGTTCGTGGACGCGGGGTGCAATCGAGGGGTTCGGGTCGGCAATCACAGTCACGCCGGCCGGAGTCTTCCGTTGATGTCATATCGTCTGCGCGGCTGGTCCGGCGGCGCGGGCGATATCATTTTTCATTTGGCAAAACCCCCAGGAACGCACGAAAGATTTTGCACTCTACAGCAGCGACTCCTTTATTGGATAACGGCTTCTCGCGGACGAACCGATGATCTTTCTCCACCAGCTCCTTATGCAACACATATGTGTCATCAACCGTAAACTTCATGATCCACTGGTCTATGCGGTTCCTATGGTGCCACCTAGTCCACCTCTCTTGCGTGATGTACAGCTCTGGCAAGTCTCCCCGAACCAACGAGGCATAGTATTTGCTGGACTTCTCGTCCTTCACCAAACTTAAACCATAGTCCGAAGGCTGTCCCATCTCCACAATCAGCTCAACGAGCGCGGCAAAATTCTCCGGTGATTTACATCCCTCAGCCGACACTAGCGACGCCGACAGCAGAAATGCAATGGTTATGAATGTCTTCCTCATATCCTTTTGCCTCAGCGGACGAGCCAGCCAGAAATCATCACGCCTCCTCGAGCTCCGAAAGTAAGGGACGGACGGATCGTGCGAGTCAAGCCTTTTCATGATCCGCCGCTCGCGCCGTTCCGGTCAATACGGCGGTTAGTCAGAGCCCCGACTCCGCCGCGGAATCTGGCATATACAGTGGGCGAGCTTAGCAGGCTGCTGAAAAACTCAATCAGTGTCATCCTGAGGTCGCGCCGATTTCGCGCTTGGGATCTGCTTTGCTTTTAGCACGCGCAGACAGCAGATGCTTCGCTTCGCTCAGGATGACACCTTCAGAACACAGTTCTACAGCAGCCGACACGCAGTGAGGTGATACAGCTTCCTAAGAGGCGTTTGGTATTGGTCCGGAAAAAGAAAGCAACTTTTCTACCGAAGCGGTTTTTAAATAAACGAGGCAGAAGAGGAGCTAGACTATGGGACGAATTTTGAAGGTAATGTTGTTCAGCGCATTGTTGATGAGCTTAGCCGCGGCGGGGCAGGCACAATACGGGCCACCGGGCGGCCCCTACCGTCCGGATCGGGTCAGCGCCTTGGTCGAGAAAGTTCACACGGACCTGAATCGCGGTTACAGCCAGTGGCACCTGTCGAAGGCAGATCAAAAGCGCCTTAATAAGGCGGAGGAGCGGCTCCGCGATTTTGCCCGCGACTGGCATCAGGCAAAATTCAATAAAGGCGCTTTGGATGATTCTATCTCCGATGTCCAGCACGTCCTGGACAAGAACCACCTGTACGGACGAGAGCGCGATGCCCTCTGGAATGACGTTGAACAGCTTCGCCATATGCGAGAGGCCTATGATCACCACGAAATTGGGCGTTGGTAGCTGCGACCGTGACGGCAAACTACTTCTGGCGTAACGGACTGAGGAATTGTAGCTGGCGAGAGGCGACTTTATTAAACTTCTCCACCTGATTGCACACTTCAACTATCCTTGGGCCTAACCTATCGATTAGAGACCCCAGCTTTCGAGCTGGGGTTCTCATTCATTGCTGATTCGCACCGTTGTTCAACTTTCGGCAGGCTGTGAACGCCGCGCCCAAGCGTATATCTGGGGTTAAGCGTGGTGTGCGGTCATCGAATTCTGTTATGTGATGGATATCACTGAACCCGGCCGCGGTGAGGTCCTACGATCATTTCAACTCAATAAGGTGCACGCCGTTGCCATCCTCACCCCACAATAATACGGCGTGCGCCGTTTGCTTAAGGTCAAAGGGATTCGGGTGACATGTTTCTGCACCACATAAAAGAGCAGATCGACAATCTTGTCTTGAATAGCCCGCAGAATGTCGTGCCTGAACTCAGCAAGATGCGCATCTTCGATCCGCCCTTGGTTGGGGTGGCAAGCGTCGAGGATCCGCTCTGGACTAGGCTTAAGGAAGCTGGCATAGTCGGTTCCCAGCACATGTCGCCTCAGGAGTGGATGGTCGGAGCAAAATCAGTTATTTCTTATTTCATTCCGTTTACTCCACCTGTCCGTTCGGCAAATCGGTGTGAGGGCGAAACAGCGACGGAATGGCTCTACGGGCGTTACGAAGGAGAGATGTTCAACAATGCTCTACGTCGTTTTGCCGTGGAGATGGTTGAACAAACAGGTGCAAGAGCACTGGCTCCCATTTCTGACAGCCGATTCAGAGTCGTGGATTTGCGGAGTAATTGGTCAGAACGCCACGTTGCGTTTATTGCGGGTCTTGGTACTTTCAGTTTGAGTCGTTCTCTGGTCACCAACGTCGGTTCTGCTGGTCGCCTTGGCAGTGTCATAGTAGATTTCGAACTCGAACCAACAAAGCGCCCATATGAAGAGTTTGATGAATATTGCATTAAATGCGGTGATTGCATCCCCCGTTGCCCTCCTCTAGCCATCGACGAACATGGCAAAGACAACGCTTTATGCAAGAAATATTTGAACGAAACTCTGCTCCGCCATAAGCCTCGATACGGCTGCGGCAAATGCCAGACAGCCGTTCCCTGTGAAGGCAGCAATCCATCGTCAACGAGCCGCTCCCTTGCAGCCCAACGTATACCTCAACCGTAACCTAAATAACTTTCCGCTTAAGACACCGAACGCAATTCGGTTCTGTTCAACGCCGATGTTTTCAAAGTTTCCGGCAGGATCACAATCTTCTCAAATGCGATTGCAATATCCTTACAACTCTTTTCGACCCTCACTACCTTTCCTCGAACAGGCACCGGAATAGACCCTGATGTTTCGGTGGGCAACATCAGTGTTAGCTCCACCTGTGTGCCCTCCTCTACGCTGGAATCTACATGCATAAAGATGCCCACACTACTGATGTCTTTACTGATTCCGGTGAGTTCATAAGTCCCATGGGAAGTGTATGTCATTGTCACAGGTCGCCGGATCGAGAATCGCTGCGCTTTGCGGCGTTCAGAAGTATTCACCCTCTTCTCCTTGGCGCGAGAATCGGCGCTTTCTTACCCAAGTGCAGGCCTACGTCTTTATGATTGAAGCATTTTATCCACGCGCGGCAGGCTTATCCCAACATTATTCACTGGGGTATCCAGCCAATCACTATGGCACCAGACTGAATACAAGTAAGAATTCAATCGTCGTTGGTGGTTGCTGCATTAGTGGCCCGTCCCAACCGCAGTCGTAACTTTCCGGTCGGGGCGTGCGCGGCGGGTTGACTTTGCTGGCGGTGCTCCTAGCTGAACCTCTCCGGGCGCAAATGCATATCTTTCTCAGGCCCTTGTTCCCCGCTTGGCCTTGGAAGCGATGCAGTTGCCTACACTACCCAAGAGCATCAGCGCGCTTGTGGCAAAGAAGACGGCTCGCATGCCGTAATATCCTCCGATAAATCCTCCAGCCAGAGGACCTGTTACTTGTCCGGCAAACTGTGCCGACGTTGACAAGCCCAGAATACTGCCGGCGATGGCATTGGGCACGTTATGGCGGATTACGGTCGTAATTGAGGGGAGCAGACCGGCAAGCGCCATCCCCATCAGAAAACGCAGCAACACCAACTGCCACCCGGTCGTGACAAAAGCCTGGGGGATCAACAGTACGGATGTAACCAGCAGGCAGCTGATTACAACATTCCAGGCCCCAATCTGATCGCCGAGGCGTCCCAATCTCGGCGCGGCCAGAATACCGCCAAACGCCGTAGCCGACATGACCACTCCCGAAATCAACGCGACGTGTGTGCTGCCATGCATAATCTGGGATACGTAAACGGTGATGATCGGTTCGATTGACATGTTGGCGAATAACAGCAACAATCCCGTTGCCAGCATGGCGATAACCGGCAAGGGATCGGGTATTCTCGACCACAAGCCTCCGCTCATAGATTCTTCGGCTTTGGAATCCCGCCGGCGTGGAGCTTCTTTGATGAATGCGCAGGTACAGAGGAATGCCAGGAAAATCACTCCGCCTGCAAGGAAGAACGTCCGCCGAACCCCAATTAACTCCGGCAGGATTCCTCCGATCAGCGGTCCAACCAGGTTGCCTGTCAGCACCCCCGTTGACAGCGTCCCAAGCGCCCATCCCGAGCGCGACTTCGGGGTCTGTGTCGCGACCAGGATGATGGATCCGGACGCATAACCGCCAACGAGCCCCGCCAACAAACGCAGCAATACAAGTTGGTAGACGTTCTGCGCCAAGCCGAGCATCGAGATGACAATGGCCATCCCCAAGCTGGCGCGTACAAGAATCAGTTTGCGGCCGTATCGGTCAGCAAACATGCCCCAGAACGGAGAGGCAATCCCAGCCGCCAAAAAAGTGGCCCCAAAAGCTATGCCCGACCACTGGATGACTGCTCTTTGCGAATGAACGCCGAGCGCTGCGACGTAAAGCGGCAGAAACGGCAAAATCAACGTCATGCTGGCCACGGTGGTGAATGATCCCAGAAGACAGACATAGAGGTTGCGGCGCCAGTACGGCGAGGCCTCTTCATCATTTCCGGGGGAAAGTGCGGCTATGCTCATGATTGAATGGACCCAATTATATCTAGCTTCTCGCGCGCAATCCCTCGGCACATCTCCAACCGGTCGGCTCCTCTTTGCATGTAGCTGGCCTTTCCCGCCAGAACT
>JBEKQP010000039.1:0-24997 GCA_049519595.1 Candidatus Korobacteraceae bacterium
CGAAGATGTCTTCGACTCATCGTCACTGCACGCGCGCTATGCGATGTTGTTCCTCAACCAGCGTGCCCCCGGACACGGCGATCCTGCTCTTTCCCGCCACCTTAACCTGGTGAAAGCCAACCTGCTGCAACTGCGCGACGCCGGCGTTGCGGAGGAGAACATCTCGAATTTGGACCTCTGTACCGCGTGCCGCACGGACCTTTTCTTCTCCTATCGCAAAGAGCACGTCGTGGGGCGGATGATGGCCGTGGTGGGGATCAGGCCGTAGGAGGCGAGGAGTGGTGGGGGCGAACTGTTCATAAGGCGATTTTCAACAACGAGCGACTATCTGCGCATTAAACCCCATACATTGTGTGATCTTCGTCATCGTGTACTTTGTCGAAAATGTTTTGCAGCTCTTGGAGAGACTGTTTCGTCTTTTCATCTAACCGCTGAGCTAATCGCGCCACAACGAAGCCCAACACCATAACGATAGCGAATCTCGCCCCGATGCTCGGAACAACCCCGAAGGGGTGCCACAGCACGAAAGCACCCACAATGACGCATTGAAAAAGCATCACCGCAAAAAGACCGGCAGCCTTTCTCGCAGCGAGCATCAGGGTTGCAACCCGCTTGGAAAAGGCTTTTAGTTCTCGCCAGCAAATGACGACGTAGAGAAGCCCTCCAAAAAGGAGCCATGAGGCGAGAATGGAGCTGATGTGCAGCCATGCGAATCCGATAGTCCCGGCCAGGCCGAAGCCACGTAGATAGCCCGTGATGGCGACGGCAATAATGAGCGCAGGCGCACTCAAACCGAAGAACAGCGTTGACCATCGCGGCAAATCCCGATTTTTCATCGCCTTAAATGCTAGTCGCCTCTAGCGAGGGAAACAAAGTAAAAGCACGAGACGAGTCACGCTGTCGATAACAGGCGTACCCAAAATCGACCCAGGGGCGATAAGCAAAAGGCACGGCCAAGCCGTGCCTTTTGGAATGATCAACCCTCGCGGGGTATACGTCTCGCTAAGCCGGTCTAATTCGTGCCGTTCACAGTGCGCAGCTTGCCCCGCATGAAATGATAGGGAGGCCAGGGGCCACTGATCGTGATCTCGCAGTTCTTCAACTGCCGCGTCGCCGTATTGTAGCGGTTCTGATATTTCTGCAGGGAAGTCGCATCGATCAGGTGCGCAATGTCGATCACCAGTCCGGCGTCGACGCGCTTGCAACTGGTTTCGTGCTCCAGTGGCGCAAGCAACTTGTTCACCTGCACGGAAACCGCGCGTGCCTTGGTCTGACGCTCGCGATCACGAGTGGCAATCACATGCAGCCGTTCGAGGTATTGGCCGCCAGTCCGCACCGGAAGCGTTTGCAGAACCACTTCGGGAACGGTACCGTCCTCTCTCATCATGACCTTGATATGCATCTCTGCTTTGCCACGCAGCCGCTCAAGGCTCTCATGAAAAGTCTTGCGATTGGCCCGTACCGCGTGCCGCAGCGCCTCGTCGGTTTCGAACACAGTCGCGAAGCGGAAGGGCAGCACGGTAGCCTGCCGGAAGCACTCGCTCACCACCCGCGCGTGTTCCACCACAGCCTGCTGATTCAACGATAGATTGCGATCATAGGCGCTCACCAGAACAATGAACTCGCCGGTTGGAAAACCCATGACAGGCGAAGAGTTGACCCCAAGCAGTTGCTCAAATTGAAAGGGACGTCGAACCCGACTTGGTTGCACCGAGCTCTGCTCGGTAATGCAGTACGCGTACCACGTCATTTCCATGTCTCCAGAGAACCCGGGCGAGTGGAGATTGCGCCGCGGAAAGAGGATAATGCCGAAACCCGAAACGAATGAAGGTATCCCGGAATGAAGGAGTGGGACGGGAGACAGCTCCTGAATGATCAAGGACGATCATGTCGATGGCATACCCAGAAATATCCTACTTCTTCCAGCAAGCTAATAGCAACTAAGTTGCACCGAACGGGTTTACCAACAAGCCTTTTGGGCGCTAAAGGCTTTGGACTCGACCTTAAACTCAAATATCTAAATCATTTACTCATGATATCGACGACAAGAGAGCTCTGCGTTTCTCCTACCCTGAGCGGTCTCGGAATATGGCACCCCGGAGCCCGGCTTCCTCGGTTATGATTCCGCGAGCTGGTGTTGTCGCTAGTTTCCCAGGCACCCTTCTGATTCGCGGGTTGCACTCTGACTGCGGAACGCGCGCCGGTTTGTACGATTGGCCGGTAGCAAGAATTCACCTTTGGGTACCCTTCTGCCGGCAAATTGGTCAGAAGTGACCATACGAAACGCATCTACTCGCATCTAAGATTTCCTAAGCGCATTTTGGCGGCTGTGTATCGGTCCAGAACGTTGCAGCTTACATGCCGCGAGTACTTATGACATCAGACTCTCAGACCGCGAACTCCTTTTCACCCGAACAGTTCGTGGTCCAGGTATTCTCGGAGTTCAGCCGCGAGACGGTGCAGCGCCGCTGGTCCGCCATCAATGTCATCGTGCGAATGAGCATGCTGGCCGGTCTCGAATTGCAATTGGAACCCGCCTTGAATCTCGTCTGCGACATGGCAAGCGAGATCATTCCATATGACCGCGGCCTGGTTTTTTTCTGGGACGAGGAGCAACAGGAAATGCATTTGCGGGTTACGCGCAATCTGGACGCTCCCGACCAGGAGGCCTTTGCCCGCGGCAACCTGCTCAATATGTGGACCGCGAAGTTCCAGCGGCCCATGATCGTTCAGCGAGGAGCGCACGAGCAGGTCGATCTGCTGCTCGACACCGTCGGCGCCGAATCGGTTCTCATCTTGCCATTGTTCGTGCGCACGCGCGTTCTTGGGTCGATGCAATTGTTCGGCTCCAGCCGCACCAGCTTCAGCGAAGAAGACGCGCAATTGCTGTGGATTCTGTCGCTGGTGGTGGAGAATCTGTTGACGCGCGATTTCGCCAATGAGGCGCTGATCAAATTTGCCTTCACCGATTTTTTGACCGGCATGAAAACGCGCGGCTACTTCGAAACGCAGCTCGAACGCGAACTCAAGCGCGCCGAGCGCAGCAAGGGGCCGCTGGCGCTGGTCATGATCGACATCGATCATTTCAAAATCCTCAACGATACTCATGGTCACCACGTCGGCGATGTACTTCTCCGAGACCTCTCGTCGGTTTTGATGAAGGACATGCGCCAGATCGATACGCTCGCCCGTTACGGTGGCGAGGAATTCGTGCTCATTCTTCCGGAGACGAACAACGTGGGTGCGTATCGAGTGGCGCAGCGCCTGCGAAAAGCGGTTGAATCGGCACGCTTCTTTGCCGCCTCGCCCTCGGAAGTTGTGAAGCTGACTATCAGCATGGGAGTCGCAGTGTTCCCGCAGGACGCGCAGTTCAGGCGCGACCTGGTTGAAGCCGCCGATGCTGCGCTTTATGAAGCCAAGCGCAGCGGCCGCAACCGCGTTGTGCTTTGCTCGGACATGGACCGCATGGACCGGAAAAAGGAAGTCTCCTGACCCCTCGGCAATCCTGATTCATTTGGGGAATCTGACGTCGCTACCTGCGGCCTTTTTTCTTAACCGGTGCGGAAACGGCTTTTTTTTCGACTGCCTTGGGTTTGGAGCCCTTGCTCCCGGTGGCTTTCACCGCCAATATCGGGGCGGATTTCTTGGCGACGGACTTCTGAGTACCGTCGGAGCGGGACTTAGCGGCCGGTACCGGTGGCGCCGCCGGTTGGGCTGGCCGGGGAGGCTCGGAGCGTTCAACCTGTGGGCGAGGCTGCGCGGAAGATGCGGCTGGCGCTCGAACTCCCAGCTGGCGCAGCACAGCGGC
Organism: Candidatus Korobacteraceae bacterium; assembly: GCA_049519595.1. Classification (GTDB taxonomy): domain Bacteria; phylum Acidobacteriota; class Terriglobia; order Terriglobales; family Acidobacteriaceae; genus CAWBRT01. Next base: position 3,809 of record JBEKQP010000039.1, read on the forward strand.
ACGCATCTGCTCGACCGGGGCAGGCTTTCCAGTCCAAATCTCGAACTGTCGCGCGCCCTGGTGGACAAACATTTCCACGCCACTGACGGCTGGGATGCCCTGCGCCCGAGCCATCTGGAGCAGCCGCGTTTCGGCCGGGTTATACACCAGGTCGAAGATGCACCGCACCGACTTCAACTCTTTTTCGTTGAGTGGCGACTCCGTCGAGCTCCCCATTCCAACCGGGGTTGTATTAATCGCCACGGCGAACTGCATCTTCGGCAGATCGCTGCGCTTCACCGTGTGGACTTCGAATTTCTTAGCCAGTTTTTGCGCATTGGCCGGCGTGCGATTCAAGATATAAACGCTCGCGCCTCGTTGTTTGAGCGCGTAGACCGCCGAGCGCGCCGCGCCTCCCGCGCCAATCACCAGCGCATCGGCTCCGGGCATGGTTAGGTGGGCCTCCAGCGGGGCGAGAATGCCCTGAATATCCGTATTGAACCCGATCAGTTGCCCATCCTGGCTACGCACCACCGTGTTACAGGAGCCGGTTGCCGCCGTAAGCTGTTCAGCCCTGCCGAGGAACGGCAGGATCTGTTCCTTGAACGGCATGGTAACGCTAAGCCCGTGAATAGGAATCTCGCGGACGCAGGCCAACAGGTCTTCCAGCGACTCGACCAGCAGAGGCAAGTAAACGGCGTTGACGTTCTCCCGCCTCATGGCGGTATTGATGAGCGCCGGCGACAGTGAATGTCGTACTGGATTGGCGGCCACTCCGTAGATCCGCGTAGCGGCATCGAGCTGACCGACGCGATACATTTCCTGCATTTCGCGGGCTGTGATCTGTCCTTCGGCGGTGGGCTCCCCGTGATTTGGGGCGGCGAAGGTAAAGGCAGCTCCAGCGCGAACACTCAGCACCCGGCTAATCACTCCTTGTTCGCCCATGCAAAGTCCCAACATGGCATGGTCGTCTTTATGTTTCTGCAAGAAGTTCAACATTTCCACGTTGTCGTGCAGCGACGTTGCTTTAGTGACCACCTTGTAGAACTCGGGTGAGAATGCCGCCAGGCGATCGAAATGTTTTTCCAGGTTCTTGGTTTGCTTAAAGTCATGGAACGAAAGAAGCAACGGAGCGCTTGAACGCAACCGGCCCAACTCGGCTGTCTTCAAGGCCTCCGCGCTTTCGATTTCCAGGTCGAGTATCTGGCAGCCTGCCCCGGCCGCTTTAATCAGCACGTCGATTTCAGCGCTCAGTGAACCGTGAAACTTTCCTCCATTTGCCGCACGGCGGCAGGTTGCGATGCCTATGGCATCCGGACGGTACTCAAAGAAGCGCTTCAGGCCCGGTATGGCACTGATCGGATTCTTCAGGTAATCGAGTCTGAATTCCAGAAAGGTGTTCTCGCGAACCTGCAGGTCAGCCTGGTAGAAAAGATCACCCGGTTCAGTCGCGCTCAGGCAGACGCAGACCTTGGGCAAACGGAGCCGCAGCATGCGGCTGGCTAACTGGTTTGGCGAGACACTCATTCCGGGGGAATGGTACAGATGCACCGCGACAGTTGCAACCGCTATAGACGATTTTCATCGCTTATTCGTAACCGCGTACCAGTGCGGTCAATACAATGACCAATCGTCACTTGAACCGCCGCCAAGCCTCTGCTAGCGTTCGGCTGGCTACGTCTGTTCTGTCTGCAGGGTTCGGCGTCCTTGTGAGAGCCGGAATTACACCACTTTGGTGCCAGCAAACGGGCAGTTCGGAAGCCCCCAGGTCATGGACGACAAACGTGCCTGCCTGCGGCGGAGGTGATTATGAAATGGTGGGCACTTTTGCTGGTGCTTTGTTGGGTGAGCGTGGGCGCGGCGCAAGAAAATTTGCCGGCCTCGCAGCCTGTTGGTAAGTCGGGGGCGTCTGTTCTGGGCTTTAGATACAAAACCAGCTACAAAGACGTCTACTGTGCGGGATTCATCAGCCGTGAGCACGTTGCCACTGGCCGAACGGTCCAGGGCGGCAGCCGCTCGCCCGAGGCGGACCACTTTACCAAGAAAGATATAGTCTTTCTAGCCGGCTCCGGTTACGAGGTAGGAGAGCGTTACGCTGTCATTCGCGACATCCGCGATCCCAATCGCTATGAGTATTTCACAGGGCAAAATAAACAACTTGATCGACTCGGACATCTCTATGCCGAGCTGGGACACCTGAAAATTGACCGCATCGAACACGGCTACGCAATTGCCACCATCGAGGAGAGCTGCCAGCCAATCGTTGCCGGTGACGTGGTGGTGCCTTTCCGCGATAAAGGCAGCTTCGCCGCGGAGCCTCGGACTACGCCATTTCAGGTATTCGGCGTTGCCTTGCCCCGGCGGCACGGCACGATTGTTATGTCCAACGAATTCGATTACATCTTTGCGCTGCATAAGATCGTGTACATTAATCTCGGCTCCAGGAGTGGACTGAAGCCGGGAGACTATCTGCGAATCAGCAGAACTTACGATCCCGACAAGATGCCCGAAGGCGCCAGGATCACGCTGGAGGCCCCCGGCCACGACGACACGCAACGCCATCCGTTGAGCCCGTCCCTAAAGTCGATGAAGAACTGGCCCGTGAAAGGCTTGGGGGAGATGATGGTGATTTCGGTGACGCCGGAGACAGCAACCGGCCTGGTCACCATGGCCCTGGAAAACCTGCAGATTGGGGATCTGGTTGCGCCAGAGGATGAGCGCTGAAAGATTTGCGGGCTATCGGATGGCGAGTGGCTCAGGCTGACCCTCGCCAAATACCTCAGCAGTAAAGCCTTCCAAGCGGGCGCCGCGCTTCCACGCATCCGGCGGGAGGCCGGCTTTGCGGCAGGTTTCCGAGAGGAATTTCTCCCGGTCCCAGCCCCACTCCAGCGGGACCTGGGGCAGCAGCAGTCCGCGCGCATGTCCGAAGGTAACAATCAACCCGTGGCGGCCGATCTCAATGTCCTCAGGTTCAATCGGAGCCAGCGGCGAGAGCACGCTGATTTCGATCTGTAGCTTCGGAAACTCGTCAATCGTGACGGGTGGAAAGCGCGGGTCACGAAACGCGGCTGCGGCCGCAGTCTCGGCGATTGTACGGTAAAGCGGATAAATCGGTACGACGTAACCGATGCAGCCGCGCAACTGTCCGGATTGATGCAGGGTGGTGAATGCCCCACGCAACTCGGCGAGATGCGTGGACGGAGGAGAAGTGTCCAGTTCCTCTTTGCGCAATTCGGCAGCGATCATCCGATGCGCCAAGCGCAGCATCAGTTTCCGCTCTTCGTCGGAATACTCGTTCATCGGCCAGTGCTCAATTGTCAGCTGCCAGGATGATGTTAAGTTGCCGGGACATCCTTGTCTTTGCGGCGATTGAGGACGAAAACGCGACGGCGCTGCCGTTTTTGAGTTGCCGTCTTGTCGATCTTGGCCCAAAACGCGACGAAATAGTCGGCCGCTGACACCAGCGAAAGTGCAACCATGAACCAGGTGGCCGTCCGCGCTATGACCTCAACCGGCAGGATGAATGGCCCGATTGCCCAGTAATTCCAGCGATGGGCAAGGATAACAGCGACCACCGAAACAATCTGCACGAACATCTTGAACTTGCCTAGTTCGCTCGCCTGAATCGTGAACCCTTCCTGCGCGGCGATGGCTCGCAAGCCGCTTACCAGGAACTCTCTGCCTATGATGACTACCGCCATCCACGCGGGAACGAGCCGGGGGGTGAACTGCACGAGCGAGATAAATGCCGCGGCAATCAGCAGCTTGTCCGCCAGCGGATCGAGCAGCATTCCAAGGGTTGTGACCTGCTTCCGCCTTCTTGCCAGATATCCGTCCAAGCCATCCGTGATGGAGGCCAGGATAAATATTGCCGAGGCGGCCAGCTCCTTCTCTCCGTGTGACCCTCGAAAGAAATTGCTCGCCAGCACCCATATCAAGAAAGGGACACAAAAGATACGGGTAATCGTAATGTAGTTCGGGAGGTTCACGGTCATGACCGGCAAAGAGGCACACTATCGCCCCTCCACCAAGTCACGATTATGCGCTCTCCAGTTGATGAAAGCAACGCACCCAAAGCAGGTGCGGGCGGCGCTTACAATACCCCGCGAGCGCATGGTTGCCTACGCGCGCCGAGTACGGGCCGCCGACCGCCCTCCGGTTTCCGCCGCCCCAGCCAGTCACAACTTAACGCTCTTACTCAGGCGTAAATGCCGCGTTGCCGGATGACGACAGCCACACGATCAATGGCCAGCATGTAGCTGGCGGTACGATTGTCGACCTTGTGCTTTTCGGCGTAGTGGATCACATCGTTGAATGACTCGACCATAATCTGGTCGAGTCGTTCGTTCACCATCGCCTCGGTCCAGAAATAGCCCTGGCGGTCCTGTACCCATTCGAAATAGGAGGTGGTAACGCCACCGGCGTTGGCGAGAATGTCGGGGACGATGAATACTCCCTTTTCGTTCAGAATCTTGTCGGCGACGGCGCTGGTTGGCCCATTGGCTCCCTCCACCAGGATCTTTGCCTTTACCAGTCCGGCGTTCTTGCTGGTGATCACGTTCTCGGTCGCCGCGGGAATCAAAACCTCGCAATCGGTGACCAGCAGTTCCGCGGAGTCGCACTTCGTGGCGCCTGGAAAACCGTGAATCGTGCCTTTCTCCCGGTGATATTCCCAGAGAGCGTCGAGATCGATGCCGTGCTTGTTGTAAATTCCGCCGTCCCACTCGGCGATGCCAACGATCGTGTATCCGTGTTGGAACATGAGGTGAGCCGCATTAGAACCCACGTTGCCAAAACCTTGCACAATCACGCGAGTGGAGTCGCGATCCATGCCGAGTTTCTTCAGCGCCTGGTCGGTCACCACCATCACCCCGCGGCCGGTAGCCTCGCGGCGTCCGCGCGATCCGCCAATGTCGATCGGTTTGCCGGTAACGCAGGCCGTCACTGTCTGCCGCATGTGCATGGAATAGGTATCCATCATCCACGCCATGGTCTGCTCGTTGGTGTTCACGTCGGGCGCGGGCACGTCTTTCTCGGGTCCCAAAAATTCGATCAGCTCTGACACGTAACGCCGGGTCATACGTTCCAGCTCGTTCTGCGACATCTTTTTCGGATCGCAGATAATGCCGCCCTTGGCGCCACCGAAGGGAATGTTCACGACCGCGCACTTCCAGGTCATCCAGGCCGCCAGGGCGCGCACCTCGTCGAGATTGACTTCCGGCGCATAACGGAGCCCGCCCTTGGCGGGGCCGCGGGCTGTGGAGTGCTGGACGCGATAGCCGGTAAACAGTTCCATGCGTCCGTCGTCCATCTGCACCGGAATGTGGACAATGATCTCGCGGTTGGGCTGACTCAGGATCTTCCAGAGACCTTTGTCAAGATTAAGTTTGGTGGCAGCGTATTCAAAGCGTGCCGCCTGTGCCTCCCAGGGATTGCTTTCCTGCATTTCTTGTTCAAGTACTGTTGTCATGGGATCTCCGAAGTCGTGTGCTCTTTTGTGTATCCAGTGGCCTGTAAGCCCGCTCTTGTCCGGAAAAACTGTTTCGCCAGTCACGCGGACGGCTGGAGCGCAGCTCTTATAGAGGCCTACAGATTATATATGCGCGGCTGGCAACGGGGATAGGCGAACGCCCGGCTTTCGTTTTCGCAATGAATCGCCGACGGTGGACAAACCCACAATGGGTAAACTCAGAGCTGTAACACCAACCCTTCGCTGGCTGCCGTCACGCGCGGAAAATGCTGCTGTGCCAGCTTGACGATTTCGTCGATGTCAACGTCGGAGTGATCCGGATCGTGGTGATAGAGCACGAGGTGCTTGACATCGCTTTCCTTGGCGATGCTTACGGCTTCCCGCCAATGGCTGTGTCCCCAGCCGCGTCGCCGGGCCTCATATTCCTCAGGTCGATACTGCGCGTCATAGATCAAAACGTCGGCGCCCTGGGCGAGTTTCCGCACGGCCTTATCGAAGACCGGATCGCCCGGCTCATTGTCGGTCGCGTAGACCGCGACGGAGTCGCCGCTGCTGATGCGAAAGCCGAGACATCCCTGCGGGTGGTTCAGCCACATGGAATCGAACGCGCAATCGTCAAATGCGATGGGGCCTTCGCCGATGTCGTAAAAGTTGCGATGAGCCGCCATCTCGGCCATATTCACCGGAAAATAAGGGTCGGCCATCTGGTTTTCGATAATAGCCCTGAGATTCCCGCTGCGGTTGCTGGAGTGAAAGAAGAAAAAGCTATCGGGATTCTCATACAGTGGAGCGAAAAACGGTATGCCCTGAATGTGATCCCAGTGAAAGTGCGAAAGAAAGATGTGAGCGTACAGCGGAGCGTTGGCGAATTCCTTGAGCAGATTCTTGCCGAGAACGCGGAATCCCGTGCCGCAGTCAAGGATATAAATCTGGCCGTTCACCCGGATTTCGACACAAGACGTGTTGCCCCCATAGCGCATATTTTCAATCTGCGGAGTGGGAGTCGATCCTCTAACGCCCCAGAACTTGAGTTCCATGGCCTCTCTTAATGCCTCCAGCATCTGCGCGTGCCGCGCATGCCGCTAGCCGTGTACTCGCGGGCACACTACGAAATCGCCGTCAGTATAAGCCGTTTTCCCCGACAAAGGTCAACGAACTTACATCGACGAACTTACGGCAGCGCCGTTTTGAGACAAGTTTCTCGAAAGAGGTTACTGAAAACTGTCGTCTGGGAGATTCGGATGGTAGGATCAAGGCGTCTGCGGGGCGCCTGGCGGCCTGTTTGGCTGGGCCATGAATGTAGGCATAGGCTGGATGGGCTGCGTGTACGATGTCGAAGCGCTTGCAGCCGGAGGCGCCGGCCGTTAGGCTGGAGTTTGTGTTTCAATGATGGCCGTGACCACAAAGGCGTACTTTCCGCTGGTTCTCGCTGTTGTGCTGGCTCCGGTGGTGCTTCAGGCTCAAGCGCCGGTTGGGGAGCTTTTTTCCGGTGACGCATCCGTGCGGGGTTCGGTAGTGCTGGCAGCCGGTGGAACCAGTGTGCTGAGCGGTTCGCAGGTCAGTGCCGGCCAGAGCGCAGCCGTACTCAAACTGCAACGCGGTGGCGAACTTCGCATCTGTTCCGGCACAAGCCTCAGCGTGAACACGTCTCCCACGGGCGATGAACTCATGATCGGCTTCAATGCTGGCTCGCTCGAATTGCACTACACGCTGGCCGGCGGAAGCGATACGGTGATGACACCCGATTTCCGCATCCAGATGATCGGTCCGGGCACGTTCCACCTGGCTCTGGCAGCCGATTCCAACGGCAGCACCTGCGTGCGTCCGCTGAAGGGCTCTGAAGCCGGTGTTATCGTCAGCGAAATCCTGGGCGGAGGTAGTTATCAGGTAGCACCTGATTCGGCCGTGACGTTTGTCCAGGGAAAGATTACTGGCGCAGAAAAAGGTTCATTTGCCGGTTGCGGCTGTCCCGCTCCCCCAGGGCAAGCCTTACCAGCTCCAGCAGTGAGCCGTGCCAGCCCGCCGCCGGTTTCCCCGCCGCCCGAGCAGAAACCCCCGCCGGAAACCCACCTGGAAATGGATACTCCCATGGTGTATGAGGGTGGATCGACAGCGCCTGTTTATACCACTTCGCGGTTGTCAGCCGCAGCGGACGATCGGGCAGCCTCGGAGATGAAACAAGCGGCGGGGACGACGGACCCGAAGGCTCTCGTCCCGCCTGCGGCTTCAACGGCTGAGCCAGCCAAATCCCCGACTGCCGCGCCTGCCGCTGAAAAACACGGGCTCTTTCATCGCATCGGGCGGTTTTTCTCGAAAACTTTCGGAAACGGGTAGCGGCTTATGGCTGAAGGTCGTAGTTCACGCGGAATGCGTTGGGCTCTCTTTGGATCGGCTGCCTTTCTGTTGTTCATGGCGGCGCTGTTCGCAATCGCGTATTACAGTTTCCGGCCGTCCTCCGACTACACCTACGCTCTGGATGGTTCCGGAGGAAAAATCGGCGTAGTCGATCTGGAAGGCGTCATCCTAAACCCGAAGCAGACAGTTGACGCATTGCACAAGTTCGCCGATGATACGTCGATTCGCGCCATCATCATCCATATCAATTCGCCGGGAGGCGGAGCAGCGGCTTCCGAGGAAATTTATCGCGAGGTCAAGCGCATTCGCGATGAGAAGCGTAAGCGTATCGTGGCCTCGATTTCCACCGTCGGCGCCAGCGGCGCTTACTATGTTGCCTCGGCGACCGACAGAATCTACTCGGATGAAGCCTCGATTGTCGGCAGCATTGGAGTGATCGCCGAGTGGTTCAATTACGAAGAGTTGGTGCGCTGGGCCAAGCTCCGGGCGATCGTCTTCAAGGCGGGAGAGTTCAAAGACACCGGCTCGCCGTTGCGCGAGATGACGCCGGCGGAAAAACAGTACTTCCAGGGACTCATCGACAACATGCACCAGCAGTTTATTCACTCTGTCGCCGCGGGCCGTCACATGCCGGAGGATGGCATCCGTTCTATCGCGAACGGCAAGGTCTGGACCGGCCAGCAGGCACTCGGCCTGAAACTGATCGATCAGATAGGCGACTTCCAAACGGTGGTGCGGGAGACGGCGAACGTCGTGGGCATCCATGGGAAGCCTTCGCTCGTCCGCTATCGCAAACCGCGAATGAACCTGCTCGACTTGTTATTCGGCGATGTTTCCGAGTATCTGCCGGACGGGGCTAAGCTGTTGCAAACCAACGTCGGCTTCTATTATTTGTGGAAATGACAGCTTCCGGCGGCTTATGGAATCGAGGGCTCCTGGCGGCCAGCCAAGGGCAAATTAACCGGAAATCGTTGTCTTTTCTCCGCCTGGAGACATAAAACTGGGTGGAATGGCATGCGGACAGGTTCGAGACCAAGTTTGGAAAAACTGCCCTAAAGTGTTCGTGCCTGAGTTTTAATCTTTTTCCCGGCATCTTTTCTTGCCAACTCATTGTAGAATTTGAGATTGTTATCCTGCGTAGCAGAATTTCTGGCAGGTAAAACTTTTGAGCTGCTGTCAACGGGATATTTCCAGTGAGTGAAGCCGCGGAGAAACGATCCATGACCAAAGCTGACTTAATCGAAGAAGTCTCGCGTCTTGCGGAACTTACGCGCAAGGACAGCGAGGTAATTGTGGAAACCATCTTCGACAGTGTAGTTCGGGCCTTGCGGTCAGGGGACAAGATCGAGATTCGTGGCTTTGGCAGTTTCCGAACGCGGCAGCGCAAGCCTCGTGTCGGTCGTAATCCCAAGACCGGCGACCGGGTCGAGGTTCCGGCCAAGAAGATTCCTTTCTTCAAACCCAGCAAGGAGTTGAAAGATATGGTGAACAGCGCGGCGCAGAGCACCGTCGCTGCCGCCGCCTTTAAGCGTGCTCCTGAAGGTGCCCAGGGCAAAGACTAGGTCTGAGCCCAGCAAGCAAGTTGTCTGAATTGTCCTCGTTGCATCCCATTCTCCTGGCCGCGCACGGCGATCCAATGCGGGGATACCTCCGCTTCAACGACCTGTCAATCTGCGAGATGATGGACCGAGTCGGTTTGCAACCAGCGGAATCCGAAATGAGTCATGAAAACGTTTTCCGCCGCAGGGGCGAAGACCATGCTTAAAGAGCATCACTACCAACTCACAGCCACCTGGACAGGTAATCTTGGCAGCGGTACGTCCGATTACCGCGCCTACTCGCGTGACCACGAAATTAGCGGTGGCCAGAAGCACGGACTTATTCCTGGCAGCTCTGATCCTGCCTTTCGCGGCGACGGCTCGCGTTACAACCCGGAGGAGCTGCTGGTCGCGGCGCTCTCCACATGCCACATGTTGTGGGTGCTGCATCTTTGCGCGGAAGCCGGCATCGTGGTCACCTCGTATGAAGATTCACCCGTAGGCACGATGCGCGAAAACCAGGATGGCAGCGGCGAATTCATTGCGGCCGTGTTGCATCCGCGCATGACGATCGCCGACGGTTCTAGAATTCAGCAGGCGCGGTCTTTGCATCACCGGGCGCACCAGATGTGTTTCATCGCGCGGTCGGTCAACTTCCCGGTGAGCCATGAACCGGAGATTATAGCCGGAGCTGTGGTTGCAGGATGACCGAGGTCGGCAAGAGGGCCTGCATTCGGGCACGCATGTCACCGTTCGGCCCATTTGTGCCCCCGTTCACCGCAAGCGGCTTTCCCACAGGCCAGCCTTACGTTAATCTTGAGTCACTGAGTTTGCCATGCTGAAACGCTACCAGGAATGGATGTACCGCTGGGAACAACGGCTGACCACGCGCGACACCAATCGCGTGGCGCGTCCATTCGAATGGGGTCTGGAGTGGAGCCGCCGCTGGCCGGGAGTTCACGGCGAAGCGCCCGCCGCTGCCGAAGACACCAAGCGCTTCTTCTTTGAATTGAACGAGAAACTCGTAGCCAACAGCGATGAGTTTTATAGCTACGAAAAGCCAACGGATTTCCGCCTCGAGCAGCTCCCGATACGCTTGTACGCCACCGGTAGCGCCGCCAGGCCCGAAGACGAGCTGCGGTTTGCGCACAAGACGGGGTCGTTCCTGCGCTTCACATCGCCGGTGGAATCGCTCTACCCGGAAAACAACGTCATGAACGCGCGCTGGTTTCCAGCCCGCGGACGCCGCGCCGTGATCGTGCTGCCGCAATGGAACGCTGACGCCCTCAGCCACAATGCGCTGTGCCGCATTTTTAACATGAGCGGCATCGCGGCCCTGCGGATGTCCATGCCCTATCATGATGTTCGCAAGCCAGCGGAGCTGCAGCGCGCCGACTACGCGGTTTCGGCGAACATGGGCCGCACCATCGACTCCGGGCGGCAGGCGGTCTGCGACATTCGCGCCTGCCTCGACTGGCTTGAATCCGAGGGCTATACCGAGTTCGGGATTCTGGGTACCAGCCTGGGATCGTGCTACGCGTTCATCGCCAGTGCGCACGATGCCCGGCTCAAAATCAATGCCTTCAATCACGCCTCGACTTATTTCGGAGACGTGGTTTGGACCGGCCAGTCGACGCGCCACGTGCGCGAAGGCGTCGAGCCCGTGCTTGACCAGGATGGCTTGCGACGCGCGCTGCTGGCGGTGAGCCCCATGGCATTCTTTAACAAGTTTGCCCGCTGGCCAAAGAAATCGCTGATGATCTACACCAAGTACGACCTCACGTTCCTTCCCGAATTCTCCCGTCAGGCCGCGGGCGAGTTCGCGCGGCGCCAGCTCAATACTATCGTGCGCTGTTTGCCTTGCGGCCACTACACACTGGGAGAGACTCCCTACAAATACATGGATGCATGGCATCTGTGCCGCTTTATGGCGCAGGCATTTCGTTGAGAGAAAATTGCCGGTTCAAAGGTAGTGATAAGTCGCACCTAGTCTGAGCATCACAGCTGATGTAATATTGGTGTTGTACTTGTCGGGGCCCACCATGCACATACTTTCGAAACGCTTCCAGAGCGTTAGCGTAGTTACTCTGAGCACGCTGAGGGAGCACCTGGAAACCATCAGTACTCCCGACTGCAAGTTCAAGATCGAGAAGGTTCGCGATGACCGCATTACGGTGCGCAGCGAGAGTTTGATATCAGGCAAGAAGATATCCGTAGTGCTGCCGGCATATCCTACAGGTCACGAGCACGACGTGCCCGGCAATCCAAATGTAGTTCTGGACCCGTTGTCATTTGCCGGCGCCGATGCTTGCGCGGAAACGGAAGTGTTTGCCCCGCTGCTCGGCCATGACGTGCTCGACTACTATCACAAATTGCACCCGCACACCGTCGGCCTCTCCGTCTCGCGTTGCTGCTAGAGCAACTGCACGCGAGTCCGGTTCAGTAGGGTGAGAAGCTCAGCGTTTTGGTCGCGTTCTCAACCCAGATGTGGGCTTTCTCCGCGCGCTGGTTCACCGTGACAACCACCACCACGCCGCTGGCGTCGCGACCGGGAGGTTTGGCGGCTCCATCGATGTGGTAACTCTGGATAACCCCGTATTCTCCGCCGGGTCCCCAGTCGAGATAGAAGGCGCCATAAGGGTAGCGCGCGTACTGCTGCGGGTGCTGTTTCCAGCCTGGGTCGTTCATCCAGATTTCGTAAGCCTGCTCGTAATTCTTTGCCTGGAGAGCGGCGAAGAAGCCATCCACGCGGTGTTCCTCAGGCCAATATCGCAGGAACCACACAGCCAGGGCCAGGGTAAGAATGACAACCACAGCAGCAATGATTCGTATGCGCTTGCGGCGCTCGCGCACCGGATCGTAGGGTTGGTGTTCGAACAGGGTTGTCGCCATTGCCTTTGTGCTTCCTCGCCAACCGGCGGCCTATAACACTATAAACCCGGAAACCGTCACTCGCGGTTCCATCCTGCAATTTCGCTGAGTTGCTTTCTACAGCGTCCGTTTAAACAGTGCGGTCGCGGCCAACAGGCACGTCAAGCCGAAAAACGTCAGAAAAAGGGCGTCAGGAAAAATGGCTGCGAAGCCGGCATCTTTCAGCAGCACCCCCTTGAATCCGTGGACGGCGTAGGTGAACGGATCGACTCGCGCAATCGCCTGAAGCCATGCAGGAAATGCATTGATCGGGTAGATGGCACCGCTCGGGAAGAACAGCAGGGTATTCAGGATGCCGAACATGGCGCGCGGCACCAGCGGGTCCTCTACCCGCACCATCATCAAAAACATCATGGCGTTAAAGGCAATCGAAGTGGAGACGATGAGGACGAGCAGTTGCAGGATGCTCCGCGGATCGAAGATGGTGCTCACACCCGCCAGCAGCGAGCCGATGGTCGTAATCACCACGCCGGATAACACCGCCTTGATCGAGCCTGCCATGTTCAGTCCGAGGACGAGCTCGAGTCTGGTGATCGGCGTTACCAGGAACCCTTCGTGAACCCCGCGCGCTTTGTCATCAATGTAGAGCATCCCTCCGCCGATCATGACCGAGACGAACATGGCCAGCGCAATCGAACCAGGCAGCAGATATTTCATGTATTCGATGTACGGATAAAGCTCGACGATCTCCAGCGCGATGTCCTTCGGGATGCGCGATGGCACGGCAGGCGAGTTGAGCGCATCGGTGAGCTCCTGCATCTTCTGCTCAAGGCTGGAACTCATGAACTGGTCCGAGTTGTCCACGATCAACCCGAGCCGCGGATGGTTCTGCTCGTAGAACTTGCTGGAGAACTGCGGCGGAATGACGACTGCGCCGTCCAGTTTGCCAGTGCGCACGTCTTCCTGCGCGCGCTTGTCATTGTCGTAGTAAATGGGTTTGAAGGTCCTGACGTTGGCGGCAACGGAGTCGAACGCCTCGCGAATGCGGAGCGCCTGGGTGCCGTGATCCTCATCGACCACGCCCATCCTGGCGTCCTGGATCTTGCCACCGAAGGCATTGCCGAGCACGATCAACTGCACCAGCGGAAACACCATCGAAGCCAGCATCAAGGCGGGCGAGCGAAAGAATTTCCTCAACTCGCGTTCAACAATCGCAAACATCCTGTTCATGGCCGCATTCCCGGCCTGTCGGGCATTACAAAGCCGAAGGCCTTTACCTGCTCATCCCGGAGCTGGCGTCCGGTGTAGTGAACGAACACATCGTCCAGGGTGGTGTTCTGCACACTCAGAGACTTCACCGCAACGCCTGCTTCGACCGCCATGGAAACCAGGTGAGTCGTCGTGCTCGAGCCGTTGTCGGAGAGTACGCGATACATGCCGGCGCTCTCCGCCTGCACGCTCGTCACGTGCGGCAGTTGGCGTAATTTCTCCTCCCAGCCGTCGGGAGCGTCAGTGAACTGTACTTCGATGACATTCGTTCCTGGAACGCTCTCCTTGAGCGCCTGTGGCGAGTCAAGTGCTACCAGCTTGCCGTGATCCACAATCGCGATGCGGTCGCACAAGCGGTCGGCCTCGTCCATGTAATGCGTCGTGATCAGGATGGTGAGCTGCCGCCGACTCTTGAGATTGTTCAGCATCTCCCAGACCGCTACCCGCGAAACCGGGTCGAGCCCCGTGGTAGGCTCATCGAGGAAGAATATCTTCGGGCTGTGCACCAGCCCGCGCGCAATCTCCGCTCTGCGGCGCATGCCGCCGGAGAGTGTCTTGGTTTGCGCCCCGCGCCATTTCGTCAAGTCCACCGCCTCCAGCAGTTCATCCACATTGTGCTTGCGCTGCGCGGGCGGCACGCCATAGAGCTTGGCGTAGATGTTCATGTTCTCTTCCACGGTCAAATCGATATCGCTGGTCATCGCCTGCGGGATCACACCCATCGAGCGCCGGGCCGCATCGGGATCGTTTTGCACGTCATATCCATTGATAAACGCCTTTCCCGCGGTGATCGGAATCAGCGTGGTCATCATGCGGATGAGGGTGCTCTTGCCCGCGCCATTCGGTCCCAGCAGCCCAAAGATTTCTCCATCCTTGACGCTGAAAGAGACGTCGTTCACGGCCGTGAAATCACCGTACTTCTTGGTGATGTTCTCGACCACGATGGCGTCGGCGCGTTCGCGATGGCCGGGGCCGTGCCCTGAACGCTTGAACCACGAGGTCATAGTCATCACGGTTTCACCAATTTGCTTTTCGGCAGTAATACCTCGGCGGTCATGCCGGGAACGTACTGCATGCCGGGGTTGTCGATCAGCAGCTTGATCTGCACGGTCTTGATGTCGCGCTTGCGACGGCTCACGTCGCGCTGGGTGGCAAAGTCGCCTTCGGCCGCCTTGGCAATCACCTTACCTTGAATCCGCGCACTGCTTGGCATGCGCACGGTGAGCATATCGCCCAACTTGATGGCATCGGCATAGGTTTCTGGCACGGGCGCATAAATCCAGGTCTGCGTCAGGTCCACGATGGTCGCGATTGGCGTGCCGACGCTCACCACTTCGCCCTGGCGGGCGGCCAGCACGTTCACCATTCCGTTGATAGGAGCAAAAATCTTCGTATAGCCGAGTTGCACTTCCGTCTGCGCCAGTTGTGCCTGTGCGCTGCGGGCCTGCTCGCGGGTTTCCGCGATGTTGTGGACGGCAGCCGTGCCCTGGTTGGTGCGGGCGATGGCGGATTCAAGCGCCGCTTCGGCGGCGGACACCTGGTTGGTTGCGGTCTGCACTTGTGCCTGTTGCGCGCGCAGGGAGTTCACTGCACGGTCGCGGTCCTGCTGCGACATCACGCCCTCGTCGGCGAGGGCAACAGCCCTGCGGGTATCGGCTTCTTGCAGATCGCGGTTGGCGATGGCTACCTTCAGCGTAGCTTGTGCGGCGCGCAGCATTGCCCGGGAATTGGCCACTTGGTTGGTGGTGTCGCCCTGGGTGCTGGCAGCCGTGGCGCTGGACTCGGCTACCTTTGTCCGCGAACTTGCCAGGGTAGCTGCCGCCGCGTTGCGCATGGCTTGGTATTCCGCGCTATCGACGGTGGCTACCAGCTCGCCGGCTTTCACGTTCTGGCCTTCTTCGACGTTCAGCGTCTCCAGACGCCCGACGACCTTGGAGCTGACAATGACCTGATTGGCGTCAACCGTACCGATCAGAACCATGTCCGTCGTGCGGTCGGTGGAGATGAAGTAGTAGGCCAGCGCAATCAGCAGCAGGGCGCTGAGCAGAATGATGAATCGCTTCTTCTGGTTCACTTTCGGTTGCCTCGAATCGGTTGCTGACTTTCAGTCGGCGCATGCCGCGATGCGGACGCCGGCATGGCGGGCTCGGCGACGATGCTGGCTGCCAGGCGGATGCCTTCATCGCGGTCGCTGAAGATGGAAGCGGCGATGAAGTCCAGCGTGGCGGCACGGCGCTCGGCGACCGAGTCGGAGATGCGATCTTTCGTCTGGTTCATGGCCTTCCGCACGGGGGCACTCACGGCGTGAAACACATTGACTCCAACAATGGAAAGCACCAGGTGGCCAGGATCAACCGGCCTGAGCTGGTGCTCGGCAATGCCCCGCCGAATGATGGCCGTCACTTCCCGCATCAAGGGAGCGAAGAACGATTCGACCAGCCGTGGCAGGTGCTTGGAGGCGCCGCGACTCGCACGCATCATCTCGTACTGCACCAGTCGTGGATAAGAATCTTGCCCGGAAACGTAATCGAAGTGCTGGCGGGCAAAGCGCAAAATCTTTTCGCCGGGAGCCAGCTCGCTGTCCAGTATTCGTTTTAATCCCTGGAACCGCGCGCTGAACACGTCATCGAGCACCGCACCGTAAAGCGACTCTTTGTTATGAAAATAGTAGTAGAGAAGAGCCTTGTTCACGCCGGCGGAACGCGCGATGGAGTCCGTGCGGGCTCCGTCGACGCCCAGCTCGGAGAATTCGTGCTTGGCAGCTTCCAGGATCGCTTGGCGGCTGTGCTCGGCGTTCCTATGCGTCCGGCCCGGAATTGCGATTGCTTTCGTCATTTAACTAACCAGTTAGTTAGTAGTATAGATGCGACCGTCCAGGAAAGGCAAACGTGACATCGGCCCACGCAAAGGCAAGAAGCTGCATCCAACTACTCAGCTTTGTGTTGCGGCCCGCCTTCCCTGATCGAATGGCACCGAACCGGTTCCCGGTACTGCGGGTTACCGAAAGCCGGGCGGGATACGCCAGCCGAGACCACTCCGGCAGAAGATTTGTTCCCAAGCAGCCTGAATTGGCCTATCTATGGCAATGGACGCGGACAAGGCCAGCATCCTGGTCGTCGACGATGAGCCCTCAATTCTGTTGACGGTGGGAGAAATCCTCCGCCGCGACAGTTATGCGGTCTCCTGCGCGAGCAGCGGACAAGAGGCGTTGGCGGCGATCGCGGCCTGCCAATTCGACCTGGTGCTCACCGATCTCAAAATGAACGACGTCGATGGCATGGCTGTCGTCGCCGAGGTGCGAAAACGCTCGCCGGGAACCGTTGCCCTGGTGATGACCGGTTACGGCTCGATCGACACGGCCCTCCAGTCGTTACGCCTGGGTGCTTACGACTACCTGTTAAAGCCGGTCGAAGTCGAAGAGCTGAAGCTAGCGGTCGGACGCGCGCTGGAACACCGGCGATTTTCAGAAATTGAAGTACTCTACCGTGCCGAAACCGAGATTGCGGCCGCCGTAGACCTGGACGCGCTCGAGCAGGCCGTAGCCGCCGCCGCCCAGACGGGGCTGGGTGTGGAAGACATCTCATTGCTCGTCGTCGGCCCGAACTTTGAGATTGAGCTTCCTCCGCGGTTAGCCCCAGCGGTAGACAGGCTGCAACTGGCGCGGGTGTTTCGCGGTGAAACCGCCACCGGCTGCGCGGCGGATTCTGTTTACGCCCTTATTCCGGGAGTGATCGCCGGCCGCACCGTCTGCGTTCTCATGGCAGAATCCGGCCAGGCAAGCTATGAATTTCATCCATCCGCGCAACGTTTCCTGCGTGGGCTCGCCGGCCATGCGGCGCTGGCGCTTGACAATATGCGTCTCATTGCCGAGTTGCGGCAAAACAATCACGCCCTGACCTCGGCCAACCGCAAGTTGAAAGAGTTGGACCGCCTCAGGACACAATTCCTCGGCATCGCCACGCACGAATTGCGTACTCCCCTGAGCGTGATATTGGGCTACAACAGCCTGCTCGCCGAGTCGCTTCAGGACCGGCTCTCCACGGATGAGAGCGAGTCCCTGGCGGAATCCATCTCCGCCTGCAAACGTCTGATCAAGCTGGTCAATTCCGTCCTCGATGTTAGCCAGATCGAATCCGGCAAAATGGCTATGTGCTTGACAATGGCAGACTTGCGCCACTCGGTGCAAAGCGTATGCGGCTTTTTCAAGAAGGAAGCGGCCGACAAAGGGATACGCTTGGACATGGTTCTCCCGGCGCGCATGCCGCGCGTTCAGTTTGACCCGGAACGCCTCGAGCAGGTACTCATCAACCTTGTTGATAACGCGATCAAATGGACGCCGGGGCCGGGTAGAGTCACGGTCGATCTCTGTTACTTGGCGAGCCAAAAAGCGGTGGAGCTTCGCGTGTCGGACACTGGAGTTGGCATATCTGCGACCGACCAGGAGTTGATCTTCGACGAGTTCGTTCAACTGCGGCGGCGCATGCAAGGGGAGACTCGGGACGGCGTAACCGTTTTGCCGAAGGAGATGACAGGCTCGTCCAGGGGATCGGGGTTAGGGCTTGCGATAGCCAAGCGGATCGTCGAAGCTCACAATGGTTACCTCACGGTAACCAGCAAGCCCGGAAGTGGCAGTATCTTTCGCCTCATTTTGCCGGTTCTGCAACCAGAGAGCGGAGCAGTCTCTGCCTGAAAGTGATATTTTTTTACCAACTTTCGGAACTGATCTACAATACACTTCACTGTTTTCGGCATCTAACTACCCAGATGCGGCGGGGATTGTTCATTCTGCGGAAGGATATTCATTCCCAGGAAGATCCTTCACCACCGCTCTAAGGCGAAGTGATTGAATCGGTAAAAGTTATACTTTAGTAAATAGATCGCACTCAGTGGACCGGTATTTCTAGGGCGCACATGAAATTTAAAGCGAGAGTGCCCGTTTGGAAGCTGAGTTGCCCAAGCAGAGTAGTAGCCCGTTTGGAGGACCCTCTGGGATGTTAGTCACGCCAAAGACCAGAGTGCTGGTAGTGGATGACGACAGCACGATGGCTAAGTTTCTAAGTTCGTATCTGGCGCGCCGCGATTTTGAAGTTTCCACGGCAAGCACCGGCGAAGAAGCCATCCGTGTGTTTCGCGTCTACGACCCGAGTCTGGTATTGCTGGATATGTCAATGCCAGGTATGGACGGCATCGATACCCTGGAGCGGATCAAGCAGATCAAACCGGAGGTTTCGGTCATTATGGTCTCCGGGCAAAGTACCCCGGAGCTGATTTTCCGCGCCTCCAAACTCGGAGCCGACGATTACATCGCCAAACCATTCGAACCTCGCGACCTCGACCAGCGGATTAACAAACTCATGGACCGGCAGCGGCTCAGCACCGAGGTGATTCAGATACGCGATCAGGTGCGCAAACAGGCCGACTTCCACATGCTGTTCGGCACCAGTCCGAAAATGGAAGACGTTAAAAATACGATCGAGCAGGTGGCCGATACCAATGCCACCGTGCTGATACGGGGCGAGAGTGGAACCGGCAAGGAAGTCGTGGCGCGCATGGTTTACGCGCAGTCTCCCCGCCGGGATAAGCCGTTTGTTAAAGTCAACTGCGCGGCCATTCCGCATGAACTGCTGGAGAGCGAGTTGTTTGGCTACGAACCGGGTGCTTTCACCGGTGCCAACCGGCAAAAACCAGGGAAATTCGACCAGGCAAATAACGGCACTATGTTCCTGGACGAGATCAGCGAGATGCATCCCGCGCTGCAGGCCAAACTGTTGCACGTGCTGCAGGACGGCGAGTTCGCGCGCCTCGGCGGCAAGCGTGACATTACGGTCGATGTGCGCATGCTGGCGGCGACCAACAAGCCCCTGGAGCGCGGCGTCGAGGAGGGTTTTTTCCGCGAGGATCTCTTTTACCGGCTGAATGTCGTGACCATCCATATTCCGCCGCTGCGCGAGCGCCGGGAGGAGATTCCGCTGTTTTTGGAGTTCTTCCTGCGCAAGTACAGCGAGTACTACGGCAAGCAGCCACCCGCCTTTAGCGATTACGCTACGAGCCGCATGTTGGAGTATGCGTGGCCGGGCAATATCCGCGAACTTGAGAACTTGGTGAAACGGTACGTGATTGTGGGCAACGAAGGGCAGATCATCCGCGAACTTTCGACCCACAAACCAATTGTGTCTTCCACGTCGGGAAACAGTCCCATGTGGGGCCTGAAAGAACACGGCCAGTCGGCGGTCGAGAAATCAGCGGGTGGCAACTCATCGCCACAGGAGCCTCCAGCGGCACCGGTAGCCGTGTTAGACGAGTTGGAGGCGCCTTCTCTGCTGGATATCGGTAAACGTGCAGCCATGCTCGCCGAACGCGAAGCTATCGAACGCGTGCTGGCGCAGACCCGTTGGAATCGGCGGCAGGCAGCCAAGATCCTAAAGGTGAGTTATAAGGCTCTGCTGAACAAACTCAAGGCGATGGAAGAGCATAACAGGACCGATAACGAGCATAAAATTGCGCAGTAGTGGTATGACTATACCACACTAAATTGCCATCTGTGGATAAGATTGTTCGGTGTACTCATTTTGAGACATTTGTGTTATTGCGATAAGTTGCTTGTTTTCTTGTCATTATAAAAAGCTTCAGGGGATTAAGTAATATCTAAGGGGATTGGCAGCAAACGTGCCGCTTGTATTTGCAATAAAAGAGGCCGTGTAACCATGAATTTGACTCTCTTCCAGAATTGTTCACTTCCCTCTGGACGTTCCTGTTGGAACGGCACCATACATCGCCTTCCATAGGTTTCCCTCCCTCCTTGCCTCTTTAGAGCGACTTCGACAGCGAAGTCGCTTTTTTGTTGGCAAGAATTGGTGCAAATTGGCAGGGTTTTGCAGCTTGTTTTCGCGCAAGCTATGTCCGATAATGCGCAATCGCCGGGGGCCGACCTGGGCTTTCGGGATTCGCTCAAATCGGTCAATTTTGCTCGGTCACCCGCGACAATTTGCCGAGCCGCCCAATTGGGCAATCGTCAATTCCAAAGTGGGAAGTTGACTCTCGTTTGGGCGGGCGCATATTATTCCCATTCGCCCTAAGCGGCTAGGGCCGGACTTGGATTGCTTGGCTGCCACAATAGGAATTGAGACGACATGGAAAAGAAAGTGTTGGAGCAGTTCAAGAAAACCTTGGAAGAGCGCCAGCGCGTGCTGCGCGAGAGTGTCTCAAGGACCGAATTAGACGGTCGTACGGCCGACGCCACCGATTCAGCGCAGGACATTGCCGACCGGGCTTCCAACTCCTACCAAAAGGAATTCCTGTTTCACCAGAGCAACAACGATCGTCAACTGTTGCTGATGGTGGACACGGCACTGGAACGCATTCGCCAGGGCACCTATGGCGAGTGTGTCTCATGCGGAAACGAGATCAATATCAAACGTATTCAAGCGGTACCGTGGACGCGCCACTGCATCGCGTGTCAGGAGAAGCAGGAGAAGGGCCAGCTTCAGGAAGAAGCCGACAAGTAGCGACGTACCACTAGTGCGTTTGTGCGTTTCAAAGGCCGGACGGCGCAATCGCGCTGCCCGGCTTTTTACTTCAGCCACAGCGAGTGGTGCTCATCCCGAAGAAACTACCCCACCCAAGCCAACGGCGGGCTTCCACCCCAGCGAGCCGAGCCTCGCCGGGGACCCCGGCTTGAATGGGGCACCGAAGAATGAAACCCGTTCT
>JBEKQP010000040.1:0-26201 GCA_049519595.1 Candidatus Korobacteraceae bacterium
TCCATCCGGGCAACAAGTGAATGTGCGCCGCAAGCAAGATGGACAAAAATCTCTGATCCCAGGGTTTCAACAACTTCTGCCCGCGCTGTCATGGTTTTTTCTTCGCCGGCATCCGTTATGGGATCGTGCAAAGCAATATCCTCCGGGCGTATACCAAAAACAACCTGTTTACCGCAGTAAGGCTCAAGCCGAGAGCAAAATGTTTCAGGCGCTCTGACCCGGAAGCTGCCTGCATCGACTAGCAGGGTACCCTCTCGCGCAACCAATATCGCGTCGACGAAATTCATCGCCGGCGAACCGATGAAACCTGCAACAAAGCAGTTGGCTGGCCGCGAGTAAACCTCCATGGGGACGCCGCTTTGTTGCAGGACGCCTTTGCTCATGATGAAGATCCGGTCGGCCATTGTCATCGCCTCGACCTGGTCGTGAGTCACATAGATGATCGTGGCGCCGAGCCGCCTGTGCAGTTTGCTAATCTCGGCACGCATCGCCACTCGCAGCTTGGCGTCGAGATTGGAGAGCGGTTCGTCGAAAAGGAACACCTTGGGTTTGCGGACGATGGCTCTACCAACCGCGACGCGCTGGCGCTGCCCGCCCGAAAGTTCCTTGGGTTTCCTGTCCAGCAGCTCGTGGATATTGAGGATGTCCGCAGCTTCCTGCACCCGCGAATCGATCTCCTCTTTGGTGAATTTACGGATTTTGAGTCCGAAACCCATGTTGTCCCGGACATTCATGTGCGGATAAAGCGCATAGTTCTGAAAGACCATGGCGATATCACGATCCTTGGGCTCCAGTTCGTTGACCCGCGTGTCGCCAATGTAGATCTCGCCGGAAGTCACCGTTTCGAGACCGGCGATCATCCGCAAAGCCGTTGTTTTTCCGCATCCCGATGAGCCAACCAGAACGGCGAATTCCTTGTCCTGAATCTCGATCGACAGGTTATCCACCGCCGTCACCGAGCCAAACCGTTTAACAACGTTCTTCAGGATCACACTGGCCATTTCAGAAACCTTTCCGGCAAAAACAAACAGAAAACGACCTTCGCTTTGAGTCCATTCCAGATTTTCATCACCCGAAGCCCATCGCGACTCCGGCACAGCCAGATGAACAACAAGATAGCAGATTTTCAACGTATTACCTGTTGTTGATACCTTCGGTGAACTTGGGGTCTTGGTTCCCTGGACAGCCTGCAGATATGGTGATTTGATCTCACTGAGCGACTTGCCAGCCTGCTTCTCATTCGGTGGCCGATCTACTTGAATCTTGACACGGTAGCTCCCCGCGGAAGATTATTGGTCCCATTTCGATAAAGCTTTCGTAAAAGCAGGAGACTATTGTGAAGCTACGATCTTTTATCGGTGCCATGGCTACGGTCGCGACCTTGATCCCGCTATTCGCTGCTGGCGCCGCCCAAGAGGCGCAGGCGCAGGCGAAGCCAACCCCAACTGTACAGACCTATTTCTTCGTCGGCGGAAAATATGTAAAGGATGGCGAGCGCCAGTTTATGGCGGGACAGATGTACGTCCAGCAGTTCTCCCCTGCGAAGCATGTGCGCCGTTGGCCCGTGGTGATGATCCACGGCACCGCACAGACCGGCAATAATTTCCTAGGGACGCCCGACGGCCGCCAGGGCTGGGCGAACGATTTCCTTGCCAAAGGTTTCAACGTCTACATTGTCGATCAAGTGGGACGCGCGCGCGCGGGTGCTGCCCCCGAGAGCTACGGTCCATATATGCGGTTTTCTGTGCGCGACCTGGAGGGTGAAGACCGAGGAACTCAACGATGCCGCCATCATCGCATTGTTGGAGAAGATTGGTCCGGCTATTCTGCTCACTCATTCACAGTCCGGCGTCTTTGGCTGGAAGGTCGCCGATATGCGGCCGGATCTTGTGAAGGGGATTGTCGCAGTCGAGCCGAACGGCCCGCCGTTCTATGATCCTATATTCCTGGGCGGCGCTGATTGGTACAAAGACAGCGAGAAGCCCGCACGGGCTTGGGGTATCACCCGGATTCCACTGAGCTTCGACCCACCGGCAAGCGAGCCCTCACAATTGGGGATGGTGCGGGAAGCTGCCCCGGACACCCCCAATCATGTCCGCTGCTGGCTGCAAGCCAGCCCGGCACGGCAGTTGCCGCGAATGAAAGGCATCCCAATCGCGATCGTAACCGGCGAAGCTTCCTTTCGGGCCACCTTGGACCATTGCACTTCTAAGTTTCTGACTCAGGCTGGAGTGCAGAATACGCACATTCGGCTCGAAAACGAAAATGTTCACGGCAATGGCCACATGATGATGCTGGAGAAAAACAACAGTCAAGTTGCACAAGTGCTCATTCGTTGGATTGACGCGAACGTGAAGTAGCGGAACACTAGCAAGTCTCTATCGCTAATGCTAACGGTCGCGCATTGGAAGGCTGCTCACCTGTATCTCCGGAAATTGACTTCGCCCCGCATCAGCCGCTTCCCTGCTGCGGGGATGAAGCAAAAGGTACTGTGTGATTTGGGTGTTGCCCTCGTCAACGCGGGTTCCATTTTTCCTTCAATTAAACACATGTGATGTGAGTCACAGATATTCCGTACACTGGGGGTGATGATTTCGCCTTCGCATGCGGAAAACAGCACCATACGACCAATAGGAGTGCAAAAGAGAAGCAATGCCCAAAACCACCGATTCATGCTCGGAATGCGGCCCGCTAAGCTGCTATCGCAAAGACAAGACGCCGCCAACCTTTTGTCTGACGGAAGCTGCCGACCCACAGGAAGTGGCAGCAATCGTCGAGCATTTGCAGGGCGATAACCTGGACGGCCGTATGGCTCGTGCTGCCGCGGAAATAGAGGGGATGTACTACTGTAACGCAACTCGCGCAGAAGAGATCGTTCTGTTCGCGAGACGCATCGGGGCCAAGCGCATTGGGGTCGCCACCTGTCGCGGCTTGATTCAGGAAGCTCGAACCTTCGCCAAGGTGCTGCGGGCCAAGGGCCTGGAAGCCTTTACGGTCGCCTGCAAGATCGGCTCGGTGGATAAGACCACAATCGGGGTCTCCGAAGATGTGAAGATCGAGAAGGGTTCTTACGAGGCGATGTGTAATCCCATCCTTCAAGCAAAGGTGCTCAACGCGCAGAAAACCGAACTGAATGTTTTGGTCGGGCTTTGCGTCGGCCACGACTCGCTATTCATTAAGTATTCCGAAGCGCCGGTAACCACGCTCGTAACGAAGGATCGCGTGCTGGCGCACAACCCGGTGGCGGCTCTCTATGAAACGCATTCGTATTACCGACGCCTGCTAGATCCAAATCACGATCCCGAAAAGAAATCGTGACCGAGTCGTCGCCTGTTGGCGAGACCGGCTCATCCGGGTCGTGTAAGTGTGCAGCATTAAAGGGATCATCGCGCGTCCCGAGCAATAATGGCGAAGATCCATTGTGATTTCTGGTAAGGTTTACTTCTAAACCGGATTCGCGGAAGCTGTGTCCAGTAATGTAGCCGGGCGTTTGGCCCGGCGATGATGACGCCGGATACACTGACTCTGAATCTGCTCTCAACGGGAACGAGGGTCAGTTATGTCTCAAACGGCAGAAGTTATGGGGAAAGCTCGGGAAGCAATCGGAAAACGAACGAATTACCGTTGGGTTGTGATGGTGCTGATCTTCGTTATCTACACCATCGCTATGGCTGACCGTGCCAATCTGGGCGTTGCGCTGCCGTTTATCAAGAAAGAGTTCCGGATGACCAACACCGACGCCGGAGCCCTTGTTAGCCTGCTGTTCTTCTTCTACGCGATCTTTCAGATTCCGGCAGGATTCCTTTACAAGAAGCTAAGTGTAAGGAAAGTGTTTCCGGTTTCCATGATTCTCACATCTGTCTTTACCGGCCTCATGGGATTCGCGGGTTCGCTGTTGATGCTGAAATTTTTCCGTGCGGGCCTGGGCCTCGCTGAAAGTCCGACCGGTATTGGCTGCACGTCGACCATCAATCGTTGGTTTCCGTCCAAGGAAAAAGGAACGGCCACGGGGATTTGGCTGGCGGCTTCCAAGTTCGGCCCGGTACTTTGCCCGCCACTCGGCGTACTGATTATCGAAATGTTCGGCTGGCGCTACATCTTCTATTTCTTCGCCATTCCCGGAATCATCTTCTCGATTCTCTGGCTCTTGCTGGTAACCAACAAACCCTCTGAAAGCAGGTTCGTCTCGCCCGCCGAGTTGGAATACATCCAGACTGAACAGGCTCCGGCAGCGGCTACAGGAAAAGCTCCGGCCGCTCGCAAGCAGTATTCGTTGGCCTGGCTGGACAAGTTGATCCTTGCCAAACGAGTGAAGCAACTGGAAACTTCGGCCCAGGTATTTCGTTCGTGGAATATTTACGGGAACACGATCGGGTATGGCTGCATGATTGGTGTGAGCAATGTGATGCTGGCGTGGATTCCCACTTACCTGATGAGCGTACAGCACTTCACGTCGATGAGGATGGGATTCCTGGCATCCGCGCCATTTGTGGGAGCCGTGCTCGGCAACCTGCTCGGCGGGGTTATTTCGGACTGGGTGTTGAACAAACGTCGTAAGCCGTTGATGCTGGTCAGCGCGTTCTGCACAACTCTCACGATGTATGCCCTCGTCTATGCGCCAAACAGCGCGGCTTACCTGGGCTTCATGCTGTTTATGACCGGTCTGTTGCTTGCACTGGGATACTCCGCATTCGCGGTGTACCCGATGGGCGTAACCACGAAGGAGACGTACCCGGTTGCATTCGGCATCATCAATAGCGGCGGACAACTCGGCGGCGCAGTCACTCCACTGGCGGTGGGAATGATCTTGGACCGGTACAACTGGAACGGTGCTTTTCTATTTCTCGCGCTTTGCTCCGTGTTGTGCCTCGTGGTTCTCGCCACAATTGACGAGCCTCTCGATGACGCGATGTTGCCCGCTCCTGCGCGAAAGTAGACCTATCGTGCAAGGCACCCGCGAATTACTGTGCTCCTTTTCCCACAAAGAACGGAGTTATTTTGATAAGTGAATTTCATGGCGTGTTTCCATACCTGGTCTCTCCGATTGGGCCATCTGGAGAGGTGAGCGCAGATGTTCTGACCCGACTGTGCGATGACCTCATCGAGGCTGGCGTACACGGACTGACGCCTCTGGGTTCGACCGGCGAATTCGCTTATCTCACTTGGCCCCAGCGGCGCCGGGTTATCGAAGTCGTGATCCATGCCGCCAAGGGCCGAGTGCCGGTTGTGGCGGGAGTGGCGTCCACGACTATCTCCGATGCCCAGATGCAAGCACGCGAGTACGAACGCCTCGGAGCCAATGGAATCCTCGCCATCCTTGAAGCCTACTTTCCGATTCGCGACGAGGGCGTGTTCGCCTACTTCAAGGCGATCGCGGAATCGGTTTCGATACCAGTCGTGCTTTACACCAACCCCAATTTTCAGCGCTCAGATTTAAGTCTGCCCGTCATTGACCGCCTGAGCCACATACCGAACATCAAATACATCAAGGATGCTTCCTCCAACACGGGCCGGTTGTTGTCAATTATCAGCCGTGTGCAGGGGCGTATGCAGGTATTCTCCGCGTCGGCGCATATTCCAGCCTGCGTAATGCTGATTGGCGGCGTCGGTTGGATGGCAGGCCCAGCCTGCGTGGCGCCACGGCAAAGCGTTGAACTCTATGAACTCTGTCACAAGGGCGATTGGAGCACAGCCATGGCGCGACAGCGCAAACTGTGGAGCCTGAACGAGGCGTTCGCCAAGTACAATCTTGCCGCCTGCATCAAGGGCGGACTGGTTCTTCAAGGGTATCCCGTTGGCGTTCCGCTGGCGCCGCAAGAGCCCTTGTCACCTGAAGGCATCGAAGAAGTCAAACGTGCGCTGGCCGAGATCGGAGCGTTGTAGGCAGTTAGACTTCGCCACCGGGAGACGTGTTCGTTTGCGTGGGGAATCGAGCCTTAACCAAGCTGGAGCCGGCGATTGGGGCATGTCACGTCTTCCGTTAACAACCTCAAGAAAGGAACAACCGGAAATCTGAACCGGCCGACGACTTCCAAGTCCTACGTAACCGATACAATGAAAAGATTCTTTCGGAAATCACCAGTCGGGGCTCTGTGCTGATGAGTTGGTTCGGCCTACTTGCAATTGCTGTGGCTTTGGCCCTGGATGCGTTCGCCGTGGCGGTGGTGGCGGGACTGAGCTTGAGAGTCTTGACCAAGCGACACTTGTTTCGCCTGAGCTTTCACTTTGGACTTTTCCAGGCGGGCATGCTCGCAGCTGGATGGCTCATCGGGAATGCTCTCTACACCCTGGTAGCGTCGGCCGCCCATTGGGTTGCATTTACCCTGTTGCTGCTGGTGGGCGGAAACGTCATTTGGCATGCCTTTTCCGGGGACGGCGAGGCGCGCACGGAACTGGACCCGACCTCGGGCTGGCACCTTGTTTTTCTTTCGTTTGCCACTAGTCTCGACGCGCTCGCGGTGGGACTCTCTCTCGCCATGATTGGTGTACCCATTGCTCGCTCAGCGTCGGTGGTGGGATTCATGGCCACGGCTCTTACCCTGTTGGGCATGGCTTTGGGCCGCCGTGTCAGCATTTTGTGGGGCAAGCGGGTTGAAGTCTTTGGCGGACTCATGCTGATCGCGATTGGGTTCAAGTTCTTGTGGGATCACATAAGGGCATAACCTCCTAGATGGAACGCGGGCTGTCGCCGGTCAGCAGCTCCGTGCACCATTTGGCCTCAGTTCTGAATCTAATAGTCCAACTGTCCGGGACATTTCGGTCCGGACTGTTTCTGTGGGGTTGTGACTGTTGCTTCGTTCGGCTGGGTACCGATGAAGGGGCTGCCGCGCGAAAAAACTGAGGGCAGCCCGCCGGAACCGGAATTCACCCGCCCATGTGGATTGTTGCCCTAGCTCTCAGGCGCCCGTACACATTTATCGTGATGGCGCTAGTGATCAGCCTGCTGACGCCATTGACGATTCTGCGCACGCCCACCGATATATTTCCGGACATTAATATCCCGGTGATCAGCGTGATCTGGTTCTACACCGGCCTTTCGCCCAATGAAATGGCCAACCGAATGATCACGAATTGCGAGCGCGGACTCACGCTCACCGTCAATGACATTGAGCATACCGAGTCGCAATCACTGAACGGGATCGGAATCGTCAAGGTTTTCTTCCGCCCACAGGCGAACATCCAGACGGCGCTCGCCCAGGTCACAAGCATCGTTCAGACGATGCTGAAGCAGATGCCGCCGGATGCAACGCCGCCATTGGTGGTGAACTACACGGCGTCTTCCACTCCGGTCATTCAGCTTGGACTGAGCAGCAAAACCATCCCCGAGCATGAGGTCTTTGACCTGGGGCAAAACTTCTTGCGCACCTATATTTCCACCGTGCAAGGTGCAGCCACGCCCTACCCATACGGCGGCAAGATCCGGCAGGTGCAGGTGGACTTGGACCTGCCGAAGTTGCAAGCGAAGGGGCTCTCGCCGATCGATGTCGTCAACGCCATGAATGCCCAGAACCTGACCCTTCCCACGGGGACAGCCAAAATCGGTTCTCTGGAATACAACGTGGAGATGAACGGCACGCCGAAGACGATTGCCGAGTTGAACGATTTGCCGGTGAAGACCGCGAACGGGGCAACCATCTACATACGGGATGTGGCGCACGTGCGCGACGGGTTCTCGCCGCAGACCAACATCGTGCGGCAGGACGGCAATCGCGGGGCGCTGATGACGATTTCGAAAATCGGCAAGGCCTCCACGCTGGACATCGTTGCGGGCATCAAGAGAGTCGTAGCCGCCGCCACCCAGGATTTGCCGCCGGAACTGAAGATCACGGCGCTGTTCGACCAGTCGCTGTTCGTACGCGCCTCGATTCAAGGCGTAGTGCATGAGGCTCTGTTGGCGGCTTGCCTGACGGCGCTGATGATCCTGCTGTTTCTCGGCGACTGGCGGCCGACGCTGATTATCTCGATTTCAATTCCGCTTTCTATCTTCGTTTCCGTGATTCTGCTCAGCGCGCTGGGCGAGACTTTTAACATCATGACTCTGGGAGGCCTGGCGCTGGCGGTGGGCATATTGGTGGACGACGCGACGGTGGAAATCGAAAACATCGAGCGCAACATCGCTCAGGGCAAGGAACTGAAGCGCGCCATTCTCGACGGCGCGCAGCAGATCGCGGTGCCGGCCTTCGTCTCCACGCTTTGCATCTGCATTGTGTTTGTGCCCATGTTTTTTTTAACCGGGGTGGCCAAGTTCCTGTTCGTTCCTCTGGCCGAGGCAGTGGTGTTCGCCATGTTGGCCTCCTACCTGCTTTCACGGACACTGATTCCCACGCTGGTGATGTACATCATGCGCGGGCACGAGCACAGAGCCGCGGGGCCGAAGACCTTCCTGGGGCGTTTCCAACGTGGCTTCGAGGAGAAATTCGAAAATTTCCGCCGTGGCTATGAACAACTGCTCGAACTCACGCTGGAGCATCGCAATCTCTTTGCGAGCTGCTTCCTCGTGTTTTGCATTCTGTCTCTCGGGCTGGTGTTCGTCCTGGGAGAAGACTTTTTTCCTTCGGTAGATGCCGGCTTGATCCGTTTGCATCTGCGCGGGCGCGCGGGATTGCGCGTCGAAGAGACCGCTCGGCTCACCGACGAGGTGGAAAACGTCCTGCGCCGGGAAATTCCGAAAGCAGAACTCCAAACCATGCTGGACAACATCGGAGTGCCGTATTCCGGACTTAATCTGTCGTACAGCACCTCCGGGGTGATCGGCACCAGCGATGCCGAGATTCTGATTGCGCTCAATTCGGAACATCATCATCCTACAGCCGGGTACGTGGAGCGGTTGCGGCAAGAACTACCGCGCACGTTTCCCGGGGTGGAATTTTTCTTTCAGCCTGCCGATATCGTCACGCAGATTTTGAATTTCGGTCTGCCCGCGCCCATCGATATACAGGTGGTGGGCGCGGATTTGCAAAGCAACTATGGAATCGCACAGCAAATCGCCAACCGCCTGCGGCATGTGCCCGGCACGGCGGATGTGCACGTACAGCAGTTGATGAGTGAACCAACCTTATATTTGGACGTCGACCGTACGCGAGTAGCGCAGGTGGGTTTGAATGCTCGCGACGTGGCTAACGGCGTACTGTTGTCGCTCAGTGGCAGCGCGCAGACGGCGCCGAATTTCTGGCTGAATCCCAAGAATGGCGTGACCTATCCTCTAGCGGTGCAAACTCCGCAATACCATATGAGTTCGCTGCAAGACCTGATGAACACGCCTATCACCGGCCCCAATACGCCGGCCCCGCAGGTGCTTGGAAACCTGGCACAGGTCAGTCCGGTGGTGCGGCCCGTCGTGGTCTCGCATCGCGATGTTCAGCCGGTCATCGATGTTTACGCGAGTACTCAACGGCGAGATCTGGGCAGCGTGGCTTCCGATACGATGAAGGTCCTGAAGGAATTTGAAGGACATCTGCCACGCGGCACCCACATTGTGGTCCGAGGGCAAGTGGCGACCATGAAGTCTTCCTTCATCGGTCTGGGTGTGGGACTACTGATGGCCATCTTGCTGGTGTATTTTCTGGTTGTGGTGAACTTCCAATCCTGGCTGGACCCATTCATCATTATTTCCGCGTTGCCGGCGGCACTGGCCGGCATCTGCTGGATTCTGCTGCTGACGCATACACGGCTTAGTGTGCCGTCGCTTACCGGCGCGGTGATGTGCATGGGAGTGGCTACTGCCAACTCTATTTTGCTGGTGTCCTTTTCGCGTGATCGCATGCAGGCGGGCGTGCCGGCGATCGAGGCTGCGATTGAAGCGGGATATACGCGCATTCGTCCGGTGCTGATGACGGCCCTGGCAATGATTATCGGCATGGTGCCGATGGCGTTCGGTTTGGGCGAAGGCGGTGAACAAAACGCTCCGTTGGGGCGGGCGGTGATCGGTGGACTGCTGTTTGCCACGGTGGCCACGTTGTTTTTTGTTCCCTCCATTTTCGCCATGGTGCACGGGCGGGACAAGAAAACGAATCGGGAAGACACCAATCGATAACAGCGGCGAAGGACTCAGGGAGCGGAACGAATTTATGGATTCGGATTTCGAATTGGAGCGGTCGGAAATGCAGGAGGATCAAGGCGCGGCACCGCCGCAGATTGATCCGGTACCCAAGTTGCCCCCGGCGAAGCCGCGCACAGCGTTGCTGATTGTTGGCCTGGCGCTGCTTGTGCTGCTGCTGGCCGGCGGAGCAACGCTGTTCGAGCGCACACGGGATGAGAGGGTGCTGGCCAAAGACACAGAGAAGAACTCCGTGCCGAGCGTCGCCATCATCCATCCCACGGCCGAAAAGCCGGATCGAGAGGTCGTGCTTCCGGGTAGTTTGCAGGCCTATGAGGAATCGCCGATCTTTGCCCGTACGAACGGTTACCTGCTGCGCTGGTACAAGGATATGGGTAGCCCGGTGAAGCAGGGCGAACTGCTCGCCAAAATTGATACCCCCGAGGTCGACCAGGAATTGATGCAAGCCAGGGCCACGCGGCAACAGGTCGAGGCCCAGCTTCAGTTAGCCCGAACCTCGGACGAGCGCTGGCAGAGTTTGCGCCAGACTGATTCAGTTTCGCAACAGGAAGCCGACCAGCAAAGCAGCAACTACCAGCAGAGCAAGGCAAACCTCGCGGCGGCAGACGCTAACGTTCGCCGTCTGGAGCAATTGGAATCTTTTAAGAATGTCTATGCGCCATTTTCCGGTGTCCTGACCAAGCGTAATGTCGATCCCGGCGCATTGATCAACGCCGGGGCCGGCGCCGCCGGCCGGGAGCTCTTCGACATCGCGAGGGTGGATCCGCTTCGAGTCTATGTAAGTGTGCCGCAGGCCTATGCGAAAGATATCAAGATTGGGATGAAAGCCTGGGTTACGTTACAGGAATTCCCCGGCCAGAAGTTTCAGGGATCCGTGGCGCGCACCGCGGAAGCGATCGACATGGCGACTCGGACGCTGCTCACCGAGGTGGACGTTCCCAATAAGGAGAGACGCCTGTTGCCGGGTTCGTTTGGAGAGGTGCATTTCTCGGTGGAGAGTGATGCGAACAAGGTTACGATCCCGATCAATGCGATGTTGTTCCGCGCCCAGGGACCACAGGTGGCCGTGGTCGGAGCGGATGGAAAGGTGCAGCTGCGGCCCATTTCCATTGGCCGCGATTATGGCGCAAAGCTCGAAATCCTGAGTCAACTGAGTGTGGACGAGCAGGTGATTGTCAATCCCTCCGATTCGCTCGAAGATGGCCAGCAGGTACATGTGGTCACTCCGAAACAGGGGGGCGGCCAGTGAGGAGGCAGCTCGCTGTCGCCGCATGCATCCTGGCAGGCGTGTGGCTGGTGGGGTGCACGGTTGGGCCAAAGTATAATCGGCCGTCGGTTCAGGCACCCCAGGCTTGGAAGACGACGGCGCCCTGGGCGGTCGCCGCTCCAAGCGATACGTTGCCGAAGGGCGCCTGGTGGGACGTATTCAAAGACAGTCAGCTCAGCGGCTACGAGCAGCAATTGCTCACGGCGAATCAGTCGCTTTCGGCGGCGAAGGATCGCCTGGACAGGGCGCGGGCGCTCGCGCGCGTGGCTTCAGCGGCATACTTTCCGCAATTGGTCGCCGATCCTTCCGGCCAACGCGCAAGAGTATCGGGCAACCGTCCTCTGCTTTCCGCCACACCGCCGCTGTCTCCCGATACGGAATACACTTTTGCCGTTCCCTTCAGCCTGAATTACGAGGTGGACCTGTTCGGGCGCGTCCGTCGAAACCTGGAGGCGGCCAATGCTTCGTTGCAGTCTACGGCGGCGGACCTGGTTAACGTTCAACTGGTGCTGAGCGCGGAGCTGGCCGCTGATTACTTCAACCTGCGCGAACTGGACACCGAAACCGGCGTGGTGCAGGAACTGGTAGACATTGAGAAGAAAGGGCTCGATTTGGTGCAGCGCCGCCATGCCGGGGGCGTGGCCAATGGCCTTGAAGTGGCGCAGCAAGCCGCGCTGCTGGATGCAACGATAGCGCAGGTTTCGTTGTTGCAGCAGCAACGGGATCAGAATGAACACGCGATTGCGGTCTTGACCGGAGGTGCGGCGTCTGATTTCAGCGTGCCGGTTGCTCCGCTGCGGGCAGTGCCGCCGCCGGTCCCGCTTGGAGTCCCGTCGGACGTGCTCGAACGGCGCCCCGATATCTCGACCTACGAAAGACTCATGGCATACCAGAACGCGCAGGTGGGAATCGCCGTAACGGCATTCTATCCGCACATCACGCTTTCCGGCTCCGGCGGCTGGCAGAGTCGCGACATCGCGACGCTGGCCGACGCTCCTAGCGCTTTCTGGTCACTGGGAAGTGATCTGCTGCAACCGATCTTCAACGGTGGGCGGAACCGGGCGAATCTGGCAGCTGCCAGGGCCGGATACAACGAGGCTGTGGCAAATTATCGCGAGGCAGTATTGACCGCGTTCCAGCAAGTTGAGGATGGTTTGTCCGGCCTGCAAACGCTGTCGAAAGCATTGGCCACACAGAGGACAGCGGTGGAAGATTCGCGGCGTGCCCTGACCTTGGCCAATAATCGGTACACCGGCGGTCTGACTACATACCTGGATGTGATTACTGCGCAGACCACTTTGCTGAATAATGAACGCCTGGCTGCGCAACTGCTCGGCCAGCAGATGGTCACCTCAGTCTACCTGGTGAAGGCGCTGGGCGGAGGCTGGGACAGCTCCGCAATCAAGAAGGAACAAGTACATCCCAAGGCGATTCAAGCCGTTCAGCAGTGAGCCTGGCGCGGCGGTATTCTGCCTTGGCAATGATGCGCGCCTCAAAGCATACTGCAAAAACTGACTTGCAGATGGCTTTTGCGCTGTTGCATGCCTGAGCTGGTACTCTTGCCAGCAAATTTAAATTATAAATATAGTTCACCGCACAAAAGGGATAGGACGCTCTCATGGAAACAGGAAACAAGCACACTCTCGGATGGGTTGGAACCGGTCGAATGGGATATGCCATGGCGGAACGTCTGGCCCAAGCCGGCTGCAACATCTCCGTCTACAACCGTACCCGATCGAAGGCCGAGCCGTTGGGGGCTGCTGGCGCGAAGATCGTGAATTCCCCGGCAGAACTGGTGCAATGCGATGTTGTTTTCAGCATGCTTGCGACATCAGAAGACCTCAAACAGGTCATCATCGGTCCCGGTGGAATGATCGCCAAGGCCGGTAAGGTGCCGAAGGTTCTGGTCGACTGCTCTTCAATCTCCATCGAGGCATCGGCAGAAGTTCGCCAAAAGCTTACGGAAACGGGAGGCAAATTTCTTGCTGCGCCAGTAAGTGGCAGTCCGAAAGTTGTCAAGGCCGGCAAACTCAGCGTGGTCGTTTCCGGTCCGAAGGATGCTTTTGACGAGGCAATGCCTTACATCAACATCTTCGCACCGGCTGGGGTCAGTTATGTGGGAGAAGGCGAGCTGGCGCGGATTGCCAAGATTTGTCATAACGTGATGTTAGGTGTCGTGGCTCAGAACCTCGCGGAGATCACAGTCCTGGCGGAGAAAGCCGGCTTGCCGCGGGCTGCATTTCTGGCCTTTATGAATAGCAGCGTAATGGGATCCGTCTTCACTCGCTACAAGAGTCCGGCGTTAGTCAATCTGGACTGGACGCCGACATTCACTGCGAACCTGTTGCGCAAGGATTTGGATCTGGGGTTGGCTTTGGCAAAAAAGCTTGACGTGCCGATGCCCGTTGCCACGATTGCTAGAGACATATTGCAGTCGCACATCGGCCACGGTGCACTCACCGGCGCAGGGTATCTCGAAAAAGATTTCGCAGCCCTACTGGAATACCAGGCGCATTGCTCGGGGATCCAACTCAAGCCGGAAAACGTAGATGTTTGGGACGGGCTGTCTCCGAAGAAATAGAGGTCGTTGGCGGAGGCCTGATTGCACGGGTTCCGCGTTTTGCCCGCACCGTCTTTTCGAAGCTGAACGGTTAGCCGCAACAACCTTGCGGGATGGGAAACATGATTAATCAGAGTCATCTTACGGAACTGTTCGATTTGTCAAACCATGTCGCCATTGTCACCGGCTCCGGCCGTGGCCTTGGTGCTGTCATTGCACGCGGACTTGCGGCAGCCGGGGCGTCCGTCATGCTTTGTTCGCGCACGCAAGCAGAGCTCGATAGCACCGCCGCAGAAATCGCCGGCGCCGGTGGAGATGTCGCCACGACGGTGGTTGACACCAGCAATCGTGAGAGTTGCCAGCGTTTAATCGATCAGACGGTCGCGCGCTTTGGCCGAGTAGACGTACTGGTCAACAATGCCGGCATAGACGTCATTAGCCCAGCGGAAGCGGTGACGGACGACGGCTGGGAGCAGGTGCTCAACACCAATCTCAAAGGCTACTTTCTTTGTTCGCAAATTGCCGCCCGGCAGATGTTGGCCCAAGGAGGCGGTGGCTCGATTATCAACAACTCTTCGGTTTGTTCCGTTGTAGGAGTGCGTGGCCTGACCGCATATTCCGCTGCAAAGGGTGGAGTGAACCAGCTCACGAGAGTCATGGCGGTGGAGTGGGCACAGCAAAACATCCGAGTGAATGCCGTCGCTCCCGGTTACTTTCAGAACATTATGCAAGGTGCGAAAGACGAGCACGCCCGCTCTGAAAAGCAGGAGCAAGTGATCACCTTCACGCCTATGGCAAGACGTGGACGTCCCGAGGAATTGATAGGCCCCGTTGTATTTTTGGCCTCACCGGCGTCATCGTACATAACCGGCGCGATTCTGTTCGTCGATGGCGGGTACACCGCTCAATAGCCGGGTTAGCATCGCGCAGTGTTAAGAAGAGCTATCGAAAGCTCTAGTAGTCTGAGAAACTGTTTTCTAAGGATGTCATCCTTCGCTCCTCCACCCCGACAAGCCCTCTGTTGGCTTGTCGGGGTGGAGGAGCGAAGGATCTGCTGTTTGCGCGTGCTGAAAGCAAAGCAGATCCCAAGCGCAAATCGGCGCCGCCTCAGGATGACACTGATGTGAGTTTTTCAGCAGCCTGCTAGTACTTCTTTAACACAAGGTAGAAGCCGGTCACGGCACCAAGATATCCAAACGCTACCAGGAACATGAGCCCCGCCGTATAGGTGCCGGTCGCATGGATTAAGAATCCGACAACCATGGGCGAGAGTGCGCCCACAAGCTGCGACGATCCATTCTGGAGTCCGGCCGCCTGACCCAACTTGTGGGCAGGGATGAAGGCTTGCAGAACGGTCCAGGCCATGGGCAGCGAGACGCCCTTGAAATAGAGAGCGACACAGAGAAGAGCGGCGCACGCGTAGTTGTTGGGAACGAGAGCCGCAAAAAACAGAAAGGTGGCGCATCCGGCCAGGCCCACACAGTTGATAACCGCCGCGCGTTTCAGCTTGTCGGCGACCACGCCTGCGCTAATCAGTCCGATAAGGCCGAAGACGAAAGGCAAGGTGGAGAAAACGCCCATCTTGGCCCAGGAGAACCCGCGGGCCACCCGCAGATACTGGGGCATCCAGGACATGATGGCCCACCACATGCTAACCGAAGCCCAGAACGAAATCGCGGAACAGCAAAAATCAGGGCTCTTGACCAACTCCAGATAGTTCTGCAAGGTCGAGCCGGTCTTTTCTTTCGGTGCGGCCTCCGCCACCAATCCCTTCTTGATGTAGTCGAGTTCGGCTTTGTTGACCCAAGGGTGCTGGTCCGGTCGATCGCGGATCACAAACCAGATCAGGGGAACAGCGACCACGCTCAGGATGGCACATAGCCAATAGATAGAGCGCCAACCATATCCGGCTAAAACCATGCTGAAGCAGGACATGCCGAGAGCCGGCCCAATCATTTGTCCGAGCAGCCAGGTCGAATTCGCTTTTCCTCTTTCTTGCCTTGGGAACCAGTTCTTCACCAACGCGATTTGCATCGGGTAGTGCAGAGCCTCCCCGGCGCCCAGGACGAACATGGCGGCATAGAGGACAGTTATCGTCTTCGCATTGGCCGCAACCACAAGTGGTGCCGCCCACGTAACCAGAGCTATGGACATTGCCTTGCGCGGCCCCAGCCGGTCGCCAACCGGGCCCAGAAGAACATTCCCTAAGCCATAGGAGATCAAGAAAAAAGTCATCAATAAACCCTGTCCGACAGGGTTACCTTTAAGTCCCATCTCCTCCAGAAAACGGGGGAATGCGATTAGAAGCGAGACATTCACCCGATCCAGATATGCCACCAGAACCACGAAAGCTAGAACGACCGCCAGCCACACCCGAATCTTGGTTGGAGCCTCAACTCCGATCGCAAGCGGTGCTATTGGTTTGGTCTCGATCTCTGGTGTCTGGCTGCTCATTTCGATCTCCTGACTCCGAGTCAGCAACCTGGCCCGCGATTAGGTCTGCTGAGAAAGGTAATCCCCTTCCGCACAGCGGACGATACCGCACGCAGTTTAAGAGCTAACGTGTCAACTTGAAACGTTTCGAGGAAATTATGAATTAGCTGTTCCTGAGAAGCAAGATATATTGCACCGCAAACGCAGAGCTTCCTCCGCATAGCAGAATTGCTGGCGACGGTCCTCCTTGTCTTGTCCTTTTGACCTTGGCCACTGTGGCGATTCACATGGAGTCGTGAATCAAAAGACGGCAGGACTTTTCTTGGGTATTCTAAGGGACAGCAAAGTCCAGTCGAGGCGCGCTTATTCTGATGAAGACTACGGACAACATCGTTCCGGGCCAGGGTGATCCCACTCCGCTCGCTCTGAAAATGGCTGGGCATATCAGTCTGAAGGAACTTTTCCTGGGATTTCTTAAGATTGGGTTGCTGGGCTTCGGTGGCCTCGCACCGGTGGCACATCATGTCATCGTCGAGGATCGTGCCTGGCTCACCGAGCAGGAGTATGCATCCTTGCTGGGCCTCGGACAGGTCTTGCCTGGAGGCAACATCATCAATCTCGCGGTGATCATGGGGGATCGGTTCCATGGCGTCTGGGGATCACTGACCGCTCTCGCTGCATTGATGGCAATGCCGTTGGTGATCCTGATGGCGTTGGCGTTGCTTTACGAAAGGTTCGCCGGGTTGGCGATAGTGCGTTCCGCCATTGCGGGTTCAGCCGCGGTGGCTGCCGGTTTGGTAATCGGCACGGCGGCCAAGATCCTTTGGAAGCTCCGTCTATCCTGGATCGCGCTTGTATTTGCGGCCCTGGCCTTTACCGCGGTTGGGTTGCTGCAACTGTCCCTGGTCCCCGTCATCGTCGTGCTTGCTCCGCTCAGCGTTGGCACTGCCTATATGAGGCGGCGGCCATGAAGAACCATGTGCTATGGCAAATCGCATTAACCTTTGCCTCGTTGTCCCTGGTTGCCATGGGAGGCGCCAACGCCGTTGTTCCCGAGATCCATCGGCAGGTCGTGGGCGCACATGGCTGGATGAATGATGCGACGTTCGCCCAGTTGTTCGCGATTGCGCAGGCAGCGCCCGGGCCAAATATCCTGCTGGTCTCCTTGATCGGTTGGCGGGTAGCCGGTATGACCGGCTTAGCGGTAGCGACCTTGGCGATGATTGTGCCGTCTTCTGTGCTCGCTTTTACGGTCGGCCGCCTGGTCAACCGCTTGGCTGACGCTCCCTGGATCAGCTTGACTAAGGCCGGCCTCGTGCCAGTCGCTGTCGGACTGATTATGGCAGGCGGCATGGTAATGGCCCGGGCCGCAGTTCACAATCTCTTCTCACTCGGAATTACTATCGGAGCGGCAATTTTCGTACTGTTCAGCGGTCGCAACCCGCTCTGGGCTCTTGCCGGCGGTACCATCATTAGCTTGCTTGGCTTGTGGCTTGGCTTAGTCAAATAGAGATGGCTCGAAGACCGCAACCCCTGAGCCGATCAGCTCTCGAATCGTTCGTCTGCTCGGAGATTGCACGCGCGGGGCTAGGTTTCATCTTGCCGGAGCGCATGTTCAATTCGCCGATCGGGGACAAGCCACAGCAGGGCAACGAAAACGTAGATTGCCTGGGCAATCCGCGGCGACCGAAGGCTGGCGGCGATGCCGGCTAAATAGAGCGCTGGGGAAAGCTTGCCCTTCCAGTCGCTGCCCACCGCTTTCTTGAGTACAGAGGTAGGGCCTTCTGAAGCGATGATCATCTGTTGCAGCACCCAGTAAGCTATGGCTGCCATCAGCAAGACGACGCCATAGAGTGCTGAAGGCGCAGATGCAAAATGGTTCTCGCCCATCCATCCAGTGGCAAACGGAAAGAGTGACAGCCAGAACAATAGGTGAAGATTTGCCCAGAGTATAGATCCAGTAACCATACTGGAGGCATGCAACATGTGGTGGTGGTTGTTCCAGTAGATGCCGACGTAG
The DNA here is from genome assembly GCA_049519595.1 of Candidatus Korobacteraceae bacterium. GTDB lineage: Bacteria > Acidobacteriota > Terriglobia > Terriglobales > Acidobacteriaceae > CAWBRT01. Next base: position 18,338 of record JBEKQP010000040.1, read on the forward strand.
ATGAAGCTCAATACATAGCTGAGAAAGACCGGCAGAAGTGGAAGCAACGCCCGCAGGTTTTCCCCATGGGGCACCTTCAGTTCCAGCACCATAATCGTGATGATGATCGCGATGACACCATCGCTGAACGCTTCGAGTCGACCCTTGCCCATCGCGCCCTCCGTAACGCGCCAGACCAGATTCGCGGCGAAACCAGCGCGTGTTGTCGGCCACGATCATTGCTGCTGCCGGCGCTTTGCGCACCGCCGGCAGCAGCACTCGCCTATCTCCCGCGGAACCGCGTATCTATTTTAGTCGACTCATTGTGCCCAAGTTAAACACCGGTCACTAGCCCCGACCGATCAAGGGCATCGCGCTCGCCATGATAAGCATGAATTGAACATTGGCTTCGAGAGGAAGAGACGCCATATACACGACTGCACGCGCAACGTCTTTAGGATCGATCGTGGGTTCGACCGCTCTCGTGCCGTTCGCTTGCGGAACGCCCTTGCTCATGTTGCCGGTCATTTCCGTCGCCGCGTTCCCGATATCAATCTGGCCGCACGCGATGTTGTACTTTCGACCGTCGAGGGAAGTCGCTTTAGTCAGACCCGTAATGCCGTGTTTGGACGCTGTGTAGGGGGCGGAATTCGGCCGAGGGCTGTGCGCCCCAACCGAGCCGTTATTGATGATGCGCCCGCCGCGCGGCTCCTGGTCCTTCATGATCTTGAATGCTTGCTGGGTACAGAGAAATGCCCCGGTAAGGTTGGTATCGATCACAGCCTTCCAGTTCTTGAACTCCAAGTCCTCGAGCAGCACGCCTTTGCCGCCAAAGCCGGCGTTGTTGAACAGCAAGTCGAGTCGGCCGAAAGTCTCCTTCGTTTTCGCAAAAAGCTCAGCCACGGAGTCAGGCTCGGTGACGTTCGTAGGCACGGCGAGCACCTGGATATCGGGATTGACCTTCTTCACTTCAGCGACGGTCGTTTCCAAGCGCTCCATGCGCCGCCCGGCAAGAACCAGCGAGTACCCGTTCTCAGCGAGCGCGACAGCGACGACCTTGCCGATTCCGCTGCCTGCGCCGGTGATGAGTGCAACCTTCGGTGATGAGCTCATTACTTTCCTCCCTTTTCAATTGGTCCGATCTGGGGGCCACGAAGTGCCTCGGGCATTTGCCCCTTCCTGTAGACCATGACAATTCGCTTGAATTCGATAACCACTTTCCCGTCCTGCGTGTAACCCGTCGTCTTGAAGGTCACGATACCGATCTCGGGCTTCGACTTCGAGTCTCGCTTCTCGAGGACTTCACTCTGGGAATAGACGGTCTCGCCTTCGAACAAAGGATTCGGCAGACGCACCTCATCCCACCCTAACATCGTCATCGAGTTCAGGGAGATGTCGCTGACTGACTGACCCGTCACCAGCGCAAGTGTGAATGAAGCAACAACAATCGGCCGTCCGAATCTCGACTTTGCTGCAACCGCATGGTCGATGTGGACGGGGTTGTTATTCATTGTGAGATTGGTAAACCAAATATTGTCTGCGGCGGTTACCGTGCGGCCTAGCCGATGACGATAAATATCTCCGACCTCGAAATCTTCGAAGTACCGGCCTGCCCAACCTTCTTTAATTGCCATGATGATCTCCCTGGTTTGTCTCAGTAAGATATAAATTCGGGTTCAGCACCTGCGGTATGCTTCCTTCGCTCCCGGATCACTGAACCATTTCATCCGGACATGGGTTCACATGTCGGCGCCTGCAATTTCCCTCGCGCCTGGCGTTAGAGCTTGTTTCAAACATGGTGCTTTGAATGGGCCCGGCTTTAGCCGGGCCGTCCAGAGCCAATAGAAATGCGGGCTTCAGCCCCTGAGGAAACTTGCCGTTTCCTCCAGAATGGGTTTTCGAAACACGCTCTAGCTCCCCTCACGGTCGTTGGGGATCCTCTTCCGAGAACCTCAGTACGAGATGGTTTTCAAATCTTCGGCGACCCGCAATTTCGCCTCGGTCACTTTCTGCACCTCTTCCGGAGTTACGCCCGGCGCCACCTCGCGCAGCACCAGCCCCTCGGGCGTGACGTCGATGACCGCCAGCTCGGTTACGATCATGTCCACGACTTCGAGACCGGTGAGAGGCAGAGTACAGACCTTACGGATTTTAGGCCGCCCATCCTTGCTCGTATGTTCCATCGCGATGATGACGCGTTTGGCGCCGGCAACCAGGTCCATCGCTCCGCCCATCCCCATTAGCTTCTTGCCGGGAACGGTCCAATTCGCGAGGTTACCTTTCTCATCTACCTCCATCGCGCCCAGCACGGTCAGGTCCACATGACCGCCTCGAATCATGCCAAACGAGTCCGCACTCGAAAAATAGCACGATCCAGGAAGCTCGGTAACGGTCTCTTTGCCGGCGTTGATCAGGTCCGGATCTTCTTCACCCTCAAAAGGAGAGGGGCCGATCCCAAGCATGCCGTTCTCCGCTTCCAGGACAACATCCATACCCGCGGGAATATAGTTGGCGATCAGGGTGGGTGTGCCGACACCGAGGTTCGCGTAATAACCATCGCGCATCTCCTGTGCGATGCGACGGGCAATCTTTTCCTTGATATTTCCAGCTTGTGCCATCTTTGCTTCTGCCATGTTCTCCCTCCACGGGCTGAGCGTTACGCGCGCTTGCGCACGATCCTCTTTTCGATCGGCTTCTCGTAGTTCGTTCCCTGGAAAATAGCGTTGACGAAAATTCCCGGCGTATGAATGCCATCGGGATCGAGCGACCCCAGTTCGACCAACTCTTCTACTTCCGCAATCACGTAGTCCGCCGCTGTTGCCATCACCGGATTAAAGTTCCGCGCGGTCTTCCGAAAGATAAGGTTTCCCCAACGGTCGCCTTTCCACGCCTTGATGAAAGCAAAATCGCCGCGCAGGCAGGGCTCCAGAAGATACTTCTTTCCGTTGAACTCGCGAACTTCTTTTCCTTCCGCGATCACCGTGCCCACACCGGTCGGAGTATAGAAGGCCGGAATCCCCGCGCCACCGGCCCGCATCCGCTCGACCAGGGTTCCCTGCGGATTGAGCTCGATCTTGATCTCGCCGTCCAACACCTGCTGTGCGGCGAATTTGTTCTCGCCGGGATAGCTGCAGATCATCTTCCCAATCTGGCGTGACTTCAGCAGCAAGCCCAGGCCGAACTCCACCATGCCCGCGTTGTTCGACACCGTCGTAAGATTCTTCGTGCCCTTGCGGAGGACGGCGGCAATGAGATTTTCGGGATTACCGCAAGCCCCGAATCCACCAACTAGAATTGTCGCCCCGTCAAACAGTTTCTCAATCGCCACATCGGCGTTGGCTACGCGCTTATCCATCGGTTCCAGCTCCCTGTTGCTTGAGATTTCTCATAAAATCGGCCCGTCAGTCTACCACGTGTCCCGGACATTCCCGCCTGCGCGCTCGCGCGTGAAAGCGTCAAAAAAATTCACCGCGCGGGAGTTGACGCAAATGAGATGCTAGTCCAGCGTCACCTACTTTAATTCCATATATAGAAACTTTCGGACACAGCGCGCGACTACTCCAGCGAGAAGAACTTGCCGCAGCCCGAAGCAGGCCTTAGCAGCCAAGTTACAGGACCGTAGGTAGGCGAGTCGGTGAAGCGCAGGCAAAAGTAATGACGAGCTGCCACTTCCGATTGTAGTGCGTCACAAGTCGAATACTCAAGAGAGATGTCGTTCCGAGCGGAGCGCCGAGTGCTTGTGGCGTCGCCACTGTCGGCCTCAATATCTGTACTTCCTTGATTAGCGCCTCATCGTGGGTGAAATTGTCGCCCCATGTAATCGGAGTCGGCGCCGTAATGACGCCACCCGGAGCGCACGACACGTTCATGAAGCGCTCTGTTCCGCCGTCCCGCAGACATCGGGCATCGATTGAACTATTTCACCTTTTTTGAGCGGCTGATGTCTCCCAGATCGTGCTGCGTCATCTGCTTCGTCACGAACATGATCTGGCCGGTGTGCACGGCGAAGTGCTCCACCACAGTAAAGATATTCTCCAGCACCAGGCGGTCGTACCCCGGCTTGGGTGTTTGTTCCGTCAGGCGTTCGGCGGGAAATTGCCGCAGCACGACGACGGCTTCGCAAATCGTAGCCTTAAGCTGCTGGCGCAGTTCTTCCGGCGTGCGTCTCAGGTTGGGATCAAATTCCGCATCGCGATTGCGCATGCTGGGACCACCATGGCCGAGGGCCAGCGTGATGCGCTCGTAAACATTTTCGCGGAGATGGACGACGAGGTTCCCGACGGCGTTCTGCGCTTCGCCCCGCCGCCAGATTTGATCCGGGGTCAGGCGGCCCAGGCACTCGTCAATCCAGGAAGAGAGCGCTTCCAGGCGTGTGCTGGAATAACGAAGAAAAACTGCTCCGGCATCGCTGTTCATAAACCGCAGTGTAGCCGGGCGGCTTAGGACTGTCCAGCAGACCAAACGCCTCACACGTCGCCCGCGGCTCCTATCCTCCTGAGAAGTGATTCTTCGCTTGCCCGTAGCAGTACGGACCTTATTAGAGCAAACCGCGCGTTCGAGTGGCGCGGAAACGTACCCGCGTTAGAGCAGTGTTGAAAGCAGAATAAGTGGGCCTGCGAACAGGCCCACTCATGATTCGAATCCGCCGTAGTCCGAAGGTCAAACTGCTCTAGTCACCGTGATAGCTGGCAGCAGCCATCACCGCCGGCTCCGGGCTCAACAGATGCCGGATGTGATCGAGCCGCTGTTTCAGTTGACCCTTGTACCAGTTCAGGTCCACCGGCTCTTGCGCTACGCCGCTGTCCATGGCAGCCTTGGCGACAGCCGACGCCTCCCACTCCAGAACGCGCATGTCGAACTGCTTCGGCACGATGTAGTCGCGGCCAAACTTCATTTCTTTCACGCCGTATGCTTTCAGCACTTCGTCGGGAACAGGCTGTTTTGCCAGGTTGGCCAGCGCCATGGTGGCAGCCTGCTTCATCTGCTCGTTGATCTGGGTGGCGTGCACGTCGAGCGCACCGCGGAAGATGAACGGGAAGCCGAGCGAATTGTTGATCTGGTTCGGATAATCCGAGCGCCCGGTGCACATGATGACGTCCTTGCGTGCCGCAGTCGCGTCTTCGTAGGTGATCTCCGGATCGGGATTCGCCATGGCGACAACCACCGGCGAGGCGGCCATCGACTGCACCATCGCCTTCGTCACGCAATTACCCTGCGAGAGGCCAACAAACACGTCGGCGTTCTTCATCGCGTCCGCCAGCGTCCTGGCTGCGGTCTCAACCGCCAACGGCTCCTTGTACTTGTTCATGCCTTCTTTGCGTCCCCTGTAAATCACGCCTTTGGAGTCGCAAAGGGTGATGTTCTCGGGTTTCACGCCAAGATTCATGTAGTGCTTGGCGGTGGCGATCGCCGAAGCCCCAGCTCCGTTGAATACGATCTTGATCTTGTCGAGTGGCTTGCCCACAATTTCCATCGCGTTCAGCAGGCCCGCGCCGGAGATGATCGCGGTTCCGTGTTGATCGTCATGGAACACCGGGATCTTCATCGTTTCCTTCAGCCGGGTTTCGATCTCGAAGCATTCCGGAGCCTTGATGTCTTCCAGGTTGATGCCGCCGAAAGTGGGTTCAAGCAACTGCACGCACTTGATGATCTCTTCCACGTTTTCCGTGCCGAGCTCAATGTCGAACACATCGACATCAGCGAATCTCTTGAACAGGACAGCCTTGCCTTCCATGACTGGCTTGCCGGCCATAGCGCCGATGTTGCCCAGTCCGAGCACCGCTGTGCCGTTGGTGACGACCGCAACCAAGTTCCCCTTCGCGGTGTACTTGAAAGCGTCGTGTGGGTTCTTCTGAATGTCCAGACATGGGGTTGCAACCCCAGGCGTGTAAGCCAGGCTGAGGTCATGCTGGGATGCGCATGACTTAGTGGGAAGGATTTCGATTTTTCCAGGGCGCCCAATCGAGTGATATCCGCGTGCTTCAACTCCAAAATTTGCCATAATTGCTATCCGTCCAGTGATTCGTGTTTAAAAGAGTCGGTTGAATGATTTTGTCTTTGTCTTGCCCAGGCCGCAGAATGCGTCACGCGTATGGCGAATTCACGACGCCCTGATCAAACAAATACTTGCCATAAATACCGCTGGTCCCGGCGTACAACCCAGTCCCGGGACTATCAGACACGGCGGACTTTATCTCAAATACTGAAGTAAACCCAGTGACAAGCGACTAGCCACCTCGTGATACGCGTCACATTTTGCCGGGAAATATAGCAAGATCACATTGAACCGTGCGCTAGATCACTTGTGCAGCCGCAACTGCGCGAGTTTTGGGACTTTAATGCAGTGTCCCACACTTGGACTGTTGCAGATTTCAACAGTTGGGTCCCCAAGTCCAATGCTAAAACCGCTGTCGGATTGTCTATGGTTCTTCCGCATTTCCCTCCAACGGTGGTTGCGCGGGCCAGGCATCGCCCCATGCCGCTTTGCGGGCGGCCCGGTACTCAGTCTTTTTCGATCGGCCGATCATGCGCTTGTCTATGCCGTTGGCGGAGCATAGTTGCAACTCGACAAAGCCGGAATGATACGCGGGATGCCGGACAATCCTCTGCTCAACCGGAGCGGCCTTGAGGGGCGTAGCGGCCAGATAGGAAAACTTCTCGTCCTCGTGCCCAAGTTCCCCGCTCTTGATGCGCCGGTGCATGGCGGTGCGCTCGACTCGCGCCGCAAAGTGACACCAATCGCCGGCCGCGGCCATCGGACACGCGAAGCTGTGCGGGCAAGGAGCCAGCAGGGTTGCTCCCAGCGCGATCAACTCCGACCTCGCCTGGTGAATGCAACCAAACCCGGCCCGCGTGCCGGGTTCAACTAGCACCAGCAGCTTGCGTGTCCTCTGCCACGCGTTCCGCAGGCACAGGGGACGTTGGGCTGTTGAAAGTTCTCCAAGTGAATACGAGGCGACAACGAGATCGAAGGCGTCCTCCGCGATCTTGCCATTCAGGTCTGCTTGAATCCACTCCGCCTGGCGCAGAGCCGGTGATTCGCTGGCCGCACAGAGCTTCTTCCCCAGGCCTATAAGGCTGCCGTCGCGCTCGACCAGCCGAAGCCGCCGCACCTCCGGAAAAACCTCTGCGGCCGCCCAAGCCGCAGTTCCTGGCCCTGAGCCCAGATCAAGCATCGTCTCCATCGCCACACCGTTATCGGACGCAAAATCGTTATCGGACATAGAATCGCTGCCGGGTTGCGGCAAAAACTGCCGTTTTGCCGCGCTCAGCGCCTTGACCAAGGCGGCGAATGTCGCGGGCATGCGGACGATCAGATAGGCTAGGCGTTCGTCTTCGCTTCGAATTGCAGCGTGTTGTGTCGCGGCGGCTCGATAGCGAGCGGTTAAGGTTGCCGCCGCAAGCCGCAGGTGCGCAGGAGAAACCGCTCCCGTCAGCCGCTCGATCGCCTCCGGCAGCTTGGATGGCAGATTCATCGTCCCAGTGTAAAGCTGAAATCTGTCCAGCTCTGGCCGCCAAACACAGATTTCCGGGTTCGACCGTGGTGCTCACCGCATTGCAATCGCATCTTAAACAGAACGCTTGTCACCAGGAGAAGTGCGCTTCTTGGCTGTCACATTGGCCTGTGTTTTGCCACGTGCTCTACCCGTTGCAAAACACAACAATTCGTGATGCCGCAACGAATGCCGAAAAACACTGCGGTCACGATTTGGAGTGACCCGTCTCACTGCCTTAACTTCTTTTGAAAGCGTAACTTAGATGCATAGGTGATGGGCCAACGGAACGCGAAAGGCAGCCGTGCCGCCGGTCGCAACGGCAAGAAATAAGGAGCTCGCAGTATGGGACGCACGATTGAAGTTACGGAACTGATCCTGAGGGATGCCCA
>JBEKQP010000041.1:0-24480 GCA_049519595.1 Candidatus Korobacteraceae bacterium
AAAAGTCCTGCCGTCCGGCTTGCGCTCAAGAACGACAACTATTCCGCCCTGTTGGAATACCGCTGTTCAGCAGAGTAGCTCACGAACTATGGCTGTCAACAGATTACTTCGGTTTTCTTCCGGTTCTTTAGGCCTTTCCTGGGTGTTTTTTGGAACATGTACTGCCGATACACCCCATATATGGTGTAAAAAAATACACTACATGCTGCATATAGTGGAGGTAATGCGGAAAGTTCGCGATTGCGCCGGCTTTGTTACGAAGGGACATCGGGTGGATCACCGGGGGCCATTGGCCAGCGCGTTCTCCGCAGCGAACTACGATTGCTGGAAGTGACTAAGACAGCGCCTGCGAGGCTGCTCTGGCGATGATGCGTGGCTCGGCCTGCACCGCCTGTTGGTGTTAGCATTGCTGATCTCAGGGGGTGGCCTGTGAACGCAACCAAACATGCAGCCGGGCTCGATGGCGTGCTTGCGGTCGATGTCTCCGGCTACGATCTCATCAACTATCCTCTGCTTAATAAAGGTACTGCTTTTTCCGAGGCTGAGCGCGACGAGTTCGGCCTGCACGGAATGCTGCCTCCCCATGTGGGCTCCCTCGACGATCAGATTTCCCGCCGGCTCCATGCGCTACGGGGATTTCCGACGCCCTTCCAGCAGTATGCTTTTCTGCGCGACCTGCAGGACACGAACGAGACGCTCTTCTATGCCTTGCTGGTGCGCAATATCGAAGAGATGTTGCCGCTCGTCTATACGCCCACCGTGGGCGAGGGCTGCCAGCGTTTCAGCACCATTTGGCGAAAGCCTCGCGGTCTGTTCTTGAGCTACCCGAACCGCCACCGCATCCACGAGATCTTCGACCATCACCGGCATGACGATGTTCGCGTCATCGTCGTCAGTGATGGCGAACGCATTCTCGGACTCGGCGACCAGGGCGCGGGTGGCATGGGAATCCCCATCGGCAAACTCGCTCTCTACACTGCCTGCGCCGGAATCCATCCAGTCAATGCGCTTCCCATCTTGCTCGATGTCGGCACCGATAACCAGGAGCGGCTTGCCGATCCCATCTACCTCGGCTGGAGGCATGAACGTGTACGCGGTGCCGCCTATGACGAGTTCATCGAGATGTTCGTCGACTCCGTAATCCATCGCTGGCCGAACGTGCTGCTGCAGTGGGAGGATTTTGCTCGCGCCAACGCCGGCCGCCTGCTCGATCACTATCGCGACCGCCTCTGCACCTTTAACGACGACATCCAAGGCACCGCCGCTGTCGCCACCGGCACGCTGCTGGCCGCTATCAAGGTCACGGGAGTGTCACTGGCGCAGCAGCGAATCGTCATCCTCGGAGCCGGCACCGCCGGCTGTGGCATCGCCTCATTATTGCTGAAGGCCGTCATCGACAGCGGAGTGCCGGAGGCGCAGGCGCGCGGACAATTCTACGCGGTGGATCGTGACGGACTGTTGGTGGAAGGCATGCCCGATCTGCAAAGTTTTCAGCTTCCGTTTGTGCAGCCACGCGCCGCCGTGGCCGGTTGGAAGCTTCGCCAACCCGGCCACATCAGCTTGCTCGACGTCGTCTCCAATGCGCATCCGACCACACTGATCGGCGTCTCCGGACAGCCCGCAACGTTTACCGAGGAGATTGTGCGCGCCATGGCCGCAAATGTGGCGCGCCCCGTAATCTTTCCGCTCTCCAATCCCACTTCGCGCAGTGAAGCCACGCCTCAGGATCTGATGGCCTGGACCGGGGAGCGCGCCGTCATTGGCACGGGCAGTCCGTTTCCGCCGGTCATGCGCAATGGCAAACTGATGGCTGTCGACCAGACGAATAATGCCTACATCTTTCCCGGAGTCGGATTGGGTGTGCTTGCCATGAATGCGCGCCGGGTGACAGACTCCATGTTCATGGCCGCAGCCAAGGCGTTGGCTGATGCGTCTCCCGCCGCGCGCGATCCTGAGGACACGCTGCTGCCCGCGGTCAACCGCTTGCGCGAAGTCGCGGAGGTGGTTGGGAACGCGGTGGCCAAACAGGCGCAAATCGATGGCGTTGCCGAGCCACGGGATGACCGGCAGATCGCCGAAGCCGTTCGCGCCACCATGTGGCGGCCCGCTTACAAGCCCTATAAACGCGTGAAATGAGTGTGAGCGCATCGGAAGGAATCAGGGCAGCTCATCCGGCTGCCCTGAACTCAATCACAAGAATGATTTAAAAGCGGATTTCCGACGGTCATGGCGAGCGAAGTCGAGCCACCTTTTGTGCCTGCCTTCCGGGGAGGTGCCCCCCATATTTTGGCCAGGTGGCCCATTCAAGCCCGCGGTTGGCTTGAGTGGGGTAGTTTCTTTTGTGACTTTTTGCTGTGTGCTTTGACGGTGGCCCACATCTGCCCGCGAATGCGGGGTCGTTAGTTTCTCCGTATCCAGGAACCCGCGTCTACGCCTCTTGGCAGCTGGCCATGAACTCCACGACCTGCTGCTCCGCCCAGCGGCCGTCATAGCCATTCGGCTCAGCCAGAAAAGCGCAATGTCCGCCATGCTCGCTGCGCAGGTATGTGATCTTCGGATTGGCCAGCAGCTTTGCTTCGGTCTCCGGCTTGAGGACAACGAAGGGGTCATCGCCCGAGTGAATCACGAGCGCAGGAACGGCGATGCGATCGAGAAAGCGCACGGCGCTGGCCCGCGCGTAGTAATCGTCGGCGCTTTCAAAGCCCATGTAGCGCGCCGTTATGAAGTGATCGAACTCGCGTATGCTATGGACCTTGCGCAGCAATTCGACGTCGTACTGGCCGGGGAACAACCGCGCCTTGCGCCGGAAGCGCTGAAACAGACTGCGCAGGAACCACATCTCATAAGCGCGATTCCGCGGCTGGTGCAATCGATCGGCAGAGGCCGCCAGATCGCATGCCGGCGAGACGGCCGCGATTGCGCGCACCTCTCGCGGAGCGCTCGCGCCCCACTCGCCGCCGCACTTCAGCACCTGGTTGCCGCCCATGGAGAATCCGGCGAGCCCCAGCGCCTCCAGCCCATCCTGCTCGATCAATGCCGTGGCGACGGCGCGCACGTCGCCCGATAGCCCCGAGGTGTAAAGCGTGCTGCAGAGCTCTTCCGTGCCCCCACAGTTGCGCACATTCATTCGCACCACGTTCCAGCCCCGTTGCCATGCCTTGTAGCCGGTGCCGATCACGTAGTTAGATTGGCTGGAGCCTTCCAACCCGTGCACCAGCAGAATCGTGAACCGTTCTTGGCGCGCGGGCTGCCAGTGGCAGTGGCAAAGCACTTGCGCGCCCGGCTCAACCTGAAAGAGCCGCTCTTCCGGCGGGGGCAAAAGGTTTGGCCGCTGTAAAAAAGTTCCCGCAAGCGTCTGAGCATGCGCGCCGCGCAGCCAACGCCGGGGAAGAAAACGAACCGGAGATTCCTCAACCGCTTTCGAGATCGGAGATTCCATCTATAATGAATGTATCAGTTCACATTTCGCGGAGCCCTATGCCTATTTTTGAATATATCTGTAAGGATTGCAGTCGCACGTTCGAAGCCCTGGTAATGGATTCAAAACAGCCGGAGTGCCCTGCCTGTCATGGGCAGCAGTTGGAGCAATTGCTCTCCACCTTCGCCCCGCGCACCGGCAGCGCTGGACCCTCGGCTGCACCCAGTCCGTGTGGCGCTGGCCCCGGCGCCTGCGGTTCGTGCCCAAACGCCGGCATGATGGATTGAGCAGCCCGTTTGCCCGGCGTGCGCTCCACGAGTAGCCCGACTCGTGCTCGCCGGTTCTGCCTGCCCCTGAGATTCGCGCAATTAACCGTTGCGGTACTATGCTGAGCGCCATAGAAGTGCTGTGCTTTGCTGTAATGCACAAGTGTCGGCAAACCGTGGTGGATCACTTAACCCGTCATCCTACCGAAATCGATTCCGACGTCGCGGGCCCTCGATATGAAAGCGATTTCGTGAGGTTGCGAACGGGCCGGATGGGTATACAATCGTTGCCGTTTCTGAAGTCCAAATAAGATTCCGTTTTAAGCCGAAGAAAACCAGAGCATGTTTCATAAATGATGCTTTGAAGGGGCATGGCTTCAGCCATGCCGTCCATAGCTGGAAATAATGCGGGCTTTAGCCCCTGAGGGGATTAATGCCGCTTTCTGAAATAGGTCTATGAAACTGCCGGACGCAGGCAGAACAGAGGAGCGCAATGTCCATTATCACAATTTCAAGAGGCACATTTAGTGGTGGCAAGATGTTGGCAGAGTATCTGTCCCAGAAACTTGGCTACAAGTGTATCGATCGAGACCGCATCGTTGAGAGAGCTTCCGCATCGGGTGTTTCAGAGGATAACCTCCGGTTGGCCATCGAGAAGCCGCCGACCTTCCTTGGGCAGTCCGGACATACCCAGTACAGATACCTCGCCCTGATTCAAGCGGCACTCACGGCGGAAGTGCGGAACGGGAAAGCAATCTACCACGGTCTCGCCGGCCACTTGCTGTTGAGAGGCATACCGAATGTCTTACGTACCCGGATCATCGCTCCCATGAAGCTCCGCATCAGCATGGTGAAGAATCAGCTGAAATACGGCGACAGTGAAGCTATTGCCTATATCGAGAAAATGGACCGCGACCGGCGCAAGTGGACCCAGTTCCTTTACGGAGTGGATTGGGGGGATCCGTCCCTGTATGACCTGCTGCTCAACCTTGAATCCATGAGCATCGGAGATGCCGGTGAGATTATCTGTGCGGCGCTGAAACAGCCGCGCTTTGAGTTCACACCCGAATGCAAGCTCGCGTTGGACGAGCTGGCTTTGGCCAGCACCGTTCGAGCCGAATTGGCCCTTGATCCCAAGACCTCGGATCTTGAGATGGAGGTTACTGCCGTCGCAGGGTCAGTATCGTTCAAAGGGGAACTCCTGCGGGCAGATCAGGCCAAGGAAATCACTCGGATCGCGCGCGCGGTACCCGGCGTGAAAGCGGTCCAGATAAGCAAAGTCGTGGTTGTCGATCGTTTTTGACGGGCTGGGTGGGTTACTTCACTGAGGTTGCGTCGAATTGGCGGAAAGCGGCTGCATTTGCCGTTGCTCAAGCCGGGTGCCCCACGTCCCGTCCCGCTGTTGGACTGACGTGGGGTAGTTGTTCGTGGGGATGAATGAACGGCGCTAACCTGGGATTAGACGGTGGCCCACATTTGCGGAGCTAATGTGGGGTTGTCACGGAGCTGCGAGGAGCTATGCCATGAAACAGTTTCGAGCTGCGGTGATTCAAGCCGGGGCCGTTCCTTTTGATTGGGAAGCCAGTGTCCAGAAGGCTTGCCGCCTCACTGCCGAAGCCGCCAACGAGGGCGTCGCCCTGGCTGTTTTTCCCGAGGCATTCATTTCCGTCTATCCCAAAGGTCTGGATTTCGGATCGCGGGTTGGCAGCCGTTCGCCGGAGGGCCGCGAACAGTTCCGCAAGTATTGGGCAAGCGCCATCGAGGTGCCCGGACCGGCCACGGAAGCTCTCGGCAAGGCGGCGCGCGATAACCAGATTCATCTCGTGATCGGTGTCATCGAGCGCGACGGTGGCACTTTATACTGCACTGCACTCTTCTTTGCTCCCGACGGCGCTCTGCTTGGCAAGCACCGCAAACTCATGCCGACAGCCCACGAACGCCTGGTGTGGGGATTCGGTGACGGCTCGACCCTGCCGGTCTTCGACACCGAGGTGGGAAAGATTGGCGCGGTGATTTGCTGGGAGAATTACATGCCCATGTTGCGCATGGCAATGTACTCCAAAAACATACAAATCTATTGCGCACCCACCGCTGATGACCGCGACACCTGGCTTCCGACGATGCAGCATATTGCGCTTGAAGGCCGCTGTTTTGTGCTCAGCGCCTGCCAGTACATCAAGCGCGGCAGCTTTCCCGCCGACTACGCGGCGCAGCAGGGCGATGATCCCAATACGGTCCTCATGCGCGGCGGCAGTTGCATCATCAGTCCCCTGGGACGCGTGCTCGCCGCACCTAGCTTCGAAGGCGAATGCATTCAGACCGCCGAGATCGATCTCGACGAGATTCCGCGCTCCAAGTACGACTTCGATGTCGTCGGCCATTACGCCCGGCCAGACATTTTCCGACTCTACGTCAATGAACGGCGAACCGCGCCGGTCACCAGCGCAGTCGAGTGGAGCAAGGACACAGCGGCTACAAAGGTTGGGAAGTAGAGCTTTTTCCTGAATAAGTTTTGCATGAATAAGTTTTGAAGGGGACGGGCTTCAGCCCGTCCGTCAAGACCCAACAATAATGCGGGCTTTAGCCCCTGAGGGTGGTTGCCCACCTCCCCGCGGCATGGTGGCCCACATTTGCCGAGCCGCAGCTAATCTGGGATTGCTGTTCGACTTGGCAGCTATCCGACCTCCAGCCCGAATTCAAGTTGGTCCATGAATACGCCGGAGTTGCTTACACAGTCGATTTCCGCCTGCACGATGGCTTCATGTCCCTCCTCGATCTCCACAAAACGCCTGAAAAGCTCCTGCCCTTCGCCATCAAGCTTGCTGACCATTTCTTTGTAGAAGAGGCTGGTCTTTCTTTCGGTCTCCAGGGCTTTCTTCAGTAATTCGAGTTCAAGAGTTAGTTTGGTGGCCTTCGGCTTTACGGTTTTGCGCAAATCCTGCAGGCTTTTATTGATCGCTTCTCTCGTGGGAATTGAGGTCCCCAGCTTCTTCACGTTGATCTTGCCCGTCTTTTGCCACTCGTCAAGGCGCTCCTTCAAGTACTTGATGTGACCCAACTCTTCCTCGCCCAGGGCTCTGAACACGCGCTTTCCTGTTTCATCGGAGGTTTTATCCATCGCCTCGCGATAGGCTTTGTGAACACCGGCTTCGTACTCTAAGGCTGTCCTGATGGCATTATCCAGCTTCATTTTTCCTGCTCCATAACTTAAGGAATGAAAGAACGGCAGAGCGGCAGGGCTTGAACATGAACCCTCTGCTTAGAGGGTGATGCTCTTATCCACCCGAAGTTACCCTCCCCACTATGTCATCAATTTTACCGTACTTGAGTCTCTGCCGCCGAACACCTGATCCTGCGCAATTCAAACACATGATGGCGTACGTTTGCGGAGCCGCAGGGGAAGCAAATGTGGCTTGGTGGCCCACATCCGCCTGCAGTTGGCGAATGTGGGGACGATCGGCATCCCTGCTCACCCCAGTAGAATCACTCCAACGCCGATGGTCAAGATCGCCAGCGGTGCGCCCACCTTGGAGTAGTCCCAAAAACTGATTTGCACTTCGTGGCGCGCTTTCTGCACGACGATCAGATTCGCCACCGAACCGAGAATGGTCAGATTGCCCGCCAGCGTGGTGGACATAGCCAGGGTGAGCCATGCCCGTCCGGGGTCGCTCAGGCGGGTGATGAAGGGCTTAAAGACCAGGACCGCGGGCACGTTGCTCACGATATTGGAAAGCAGCGCCGCAAACGCGCTCAGCACGGAGCTTCGCTCCAGGTGGAATCGTTGCGCGGCGCGAAACAACTCGTCGGGCAGGGAAGTCGTCTCCACTCCGGCCACCACGATAAAGAGTCCGATGAACATCACCAGCAACGACCAATCGATCTCCCGGTAAATCTTCTCCGGTTTTACGCTGCGTGTAACCAGCAGCAGTGCGCCCGCCATGAGTGCCACCTTCGGAACCGGCCACCCCGCGAAGAAGAATCCGATCATGCCCGCGGACACGGTCAACGATTTCCATATCAGCACACGGTCGGTACGCACCGCGCGCCGTTCGAGTGCGACTATTTCCTGGTGCCAGAACTCTCGATGATAGATGCAGGCGATCACCGCGACCGTTAGCATCAACCCCACCACCGCGACTGGCGAGAGAGCTGCCGCGAAAGCCCGATAGTGGATTCCCGAGAAACTGCCGATCATCATGTTCTGCGGATTGCCCGTTATCGTGGCCACGCTTCCGATGTTTGCCGCCATTGCCACGGCCAGCAGGTAGGGCACGGCGTTGCGGCGCAACCGGCGGGTAATCTCCAGCACCGGGGGTGTGAGCACCAGGCACATGGTGTCGTTCACAAAGAAAGCGGAGAAGAATCCGGCCACCAGGACTATGGCGGCCAGCAGTACGAACGGACGGTGCGCATGCTCGACCACCCACTCAGCCACAGCGCCGAAGAAGCCGGAGAGTCGCAGGTTGGCGACCACGATCATCATGCCGAACAGCAGAATGATGGTGTCAAAGTCGATGGCGGCCACTGCTTGCTTTAAATCGAGCACACCGAAACCGATCATCAGGCTGGCGCCGATGATGCATCCGCCGGTCCGGTCGACCCGGGACCACGGCAATCGGCCGATAACCAGCACCAGGTAAGTGGCGAGGAAGATAAGGATGGCCGCCATATGCTCGTAGAAAGATTTTGATGCGGCATGCTTACTCCGCGAGAGGAGGGTTTCAGAAACCAGTACCCATCTGGGCAGCCTCCAGATGATCGAGGTGGCGAAAGCCCCTTGCTGAAGCCAATTTAGTTGTCCCACAATGCCGGTTCCCGTCTACAATCATGGCCATCTACCGGAGCTCTCATGTTTCCACGCAAGATCGCTATTGCCGGTTGTCTTCTGCTGCTGAGCGTCATTCGGGTTACCGCGCAAACCAGCGCCGCCAGCTCTGTCGAGTCGGCTAAACGCTATGTCGTTCCGATTTTGTGTGTCGTTCGCGATGCGAAAACCGGAAATCAGTTGATTACCTTCAGAACTCTTGGCAGCGGATTCATCATTGAGCGCGATGGGGTATTTATTACAGCTCAGCACGTCATCAAAGAGCTGCGCGCTGAGCCGTTCAAGTCCGTTTGTAAGGCGGCTATCGGCATTCCGCTAGGCGGATGGAAGTGGGAGAATCAAACCATTCGACGGTTCATTTTTAATCCTGGCGAATGTCAAATCAATATGGGCGTGGATATCGCCGTTTGCCGCACCTTCGACGATCCAACCAAATTCAAGGATCTCGTGTTTGACAGTGCAACCCTTGCCCGCACCAAGCCAGCCGTAGCTGAACCTATTGGCTTCAGTGGCTTTCCCTTGAATGCCATCGATCCGCTGACATCGATCGGCATCGTTGCCGGATTCGAGTTTTCTTCCAACTACAACATGCTCACCGTGGATAAAGGTGCATGGCCCGGCGCCAGTGGTAGCCCCATCTATCGCCTTGATAACGGAGAGGTCGTCGGCATGGTTTTGCAAACAGGAACCGGGCCGGGCAGCGGTCTGACCTATGGCATCCTCGGTGAGCAAATCCGGCGAATCTTGTCCGACGCCAAGGCAAACTGGAGCAAACCAAAACAATAAGACGGGTTACCCGGTCCCGAGCAGCTCCTTGCCTTCGCCCGCAAAAATCATGGGAAGCCGATTGCGCAGCTTCCCGTGGTTTAGGAGGGGGCTCGCCGCCTGACCTGCGCCCTTAGTTCTGCTATGGCTTCTTCTTCTGCGGTGCCGGCGATGGTATGGCTTTCGTTGGCTTGTCCAAGTGGACCTTTTGAGCCTGTACCTTCGCCCTGTCGTTTTCAGCCTTGTTCAACGCCTTGTAGTCCGGTTTGGCCTGTTTGTTATTGACCTTTTGCTCCTTTTGGACCTTGACCTTGCTACCGTCAAATTTGGCGCCACCGTATTTGTTCGCGTCCTTGGCGTCCTGCATTGCTTTCTGTCCCACCATGGTCGCGGCGGAGAGCAGAAGGCCGCAGGCAACGCTTGCCACGATTAGCTTCTTCATTTCGTCCCTTGTCCGGAAGAATTAACTTATAGGCAGACAGTGTGACACCATCTTTGGAAATGGCAGCAGAGAAGATTAGGCTATTGCTATCGCGTTATTCCCATTGTGGGAATAGCGGGGTTCGGCACGCCGACCGCAACGCGGCGCGGTCGAACGTTTTCAGATTTGGGATCAAGCCGCTCGAATGGGAGGAAGCATGAAGACACGTTTCGCCAGAATGGTATGCTGCGCGCTCATTCTGATCATTGCCGGCCCGCCCGCTTTTGGTGAGTTGCCGCCATACGTTTATAAGACAATGCAGGAGAACGCTCCAGAGCACCTGCAGATCAAGGTCCTGTCGGTGAAGACAAGAGAAGGGAAAGATCAAATTCAGGTCTTAGTCGAGGCAAAAGTCACGGCTGTCACGCGTTCCGACTCGCATCTGAAGGTCGGCGATATCATTCGCATTAGCTATTCACACAGCACGAGCCACGTGCCCGGCCCCAGCGCGGTGCCGGTTCTCGTCGAGGACCACTCGTACGAGGCGTTTTTGGGCCGCTATTCCACGCCGGACAAATCTTACAGTCCGGGGGCGGGTGGAAGAAGTTTTTCGCTGGTCCAGTAGGGGCCTGCACAGAACTCGTGCCGGCTTGCATGCTAACCCCCGCCGCGCTATTTCAGTCCGAAATAGGCGCGATTCAAGGCGTCGTCGGCATGCATTTCGGCGACAGTTCCACTGAAACCCACGCGGCCGCCTTCGAGAGTGTAGACGCGGTTGGCGAGATCCAGAAACCCTACGTTCTGCTCGGCAATGAACATCGAGAGCCCTTGCTGACGCGATTCGCCGAGCACGCGCATCACTTCACGCACGAACCGTGGAGACAATCCCGCCGAGGGCTCATCCATGATGAGCAGGCGAGGCCGTCCCGCCATCGCCTTGGCGATGCCCAGCATCTTTCGTTGCCCGCCGCTGAGGCTGCTTGCCGCAGTGCGGCGGCGTTGGCCGAGGTCGGGAAAGATGGCATAGAGTTCCTCGGCGCGGTCGTGTAGCGCTGCCCTTGGCAACAGGTGCCCGCCGATGCGGATATTCTCGTCAACCGTGAGTCCGGGAAAAACTCCCACCTCGGACATATAGGCGATTCCGCGGTGCACGCGGCGGTCGGTGCCCAGATGCGTGATGTCTTCGCCCGCAAAACGAATGCTTCCTCGCCATGCGGGCAAGAGACCCATGAGCACCTTGAGCAGCGTGGTCTTGCCTGCGCCATTGGCGCCGAGAAGCAAAACGGTTTCTCCGTCATGGACAGTAACACCGGCGCCCCACAGTATCTGTATGCGGTTGTAGCCGCTCTCCAGACCCGCGGCTGCAAGCAACTCAGACTGCATCGCCGACCCCCAGGAACACCTCTACAACCTGCCGGTCGCGCACTGCGTCGTCGAGCTTTCCTTCGAAAATCTCGCGTCCGGCGTCGAGCACGATCACCCGGTCGGTGACTTCGCCGATGAAGCCCATGAGGTGTTCGACCACGACCAGGGCAATGCCGGAGTTGGCCAAATCGCGCAATCGCGCGGCCACTCGTCCCAGCTCCTCGGGGTTGAGTCCGGCGGCAAGTTCGTCCACCAGCAGAATGCGCGGACCGGTTGCGAGCGCGCGCGCCAGATCCAGCATCTTCTGCTGCACGCTGTTGAGGTCGGCTGCAGGACGCGAACGGCTGGCGATGAGATCGAGTGTGCCGAGGATGACGTCGATCTCCGCTTCCGTTCCGTGGTGACGGCCGTAGGCGGCGGCGACTTCCACATTTTCGCCCACCGTGAGCGAGAGAAACGGCTTGGGCACTTGAAACGTGCGATTAATGCCGAGGTGCACAAGTTTGTGCGGCGGCAATCCGCCAATCGAATGCTCGCCAAGCAGCACCTGTCCGCCATTGGGCCGGTAGAGGCCGGAGATCACGTTGATGCAGGTGGTCTTGCCGGAGCCATTAGGCCCAACCAGCCCGAGAATCTCTCCCGGCATGAGATGGAAGCTCACGCCATCCAGAGCGCAGAAGCCTCCGAAACGTTTAACCACCTTCTCGACGCGGAGCAGCGGAGTGCGCACCGCCTCTGAATCAGGGGACATTCAACCCCCATCGCCGGAAAAGCGAGACCATGCCGTTCGGAAGAAACATGACCAGGCCCATGATCAGGGTCCCGTAGATGAACTGGAAATACTGCGGCGTGGTAATGCCGATAGCGTTGTAGATGCCGTAAAGCAGGGCAACGCCGAAAATAGGACCGATGACCGTGGCTGTGCCGCCGAACAACGCAAACACAATGGCGAATATGCTTACCGCGGGATCGAATACGGTCTCCGGGTAAAAAACGGAGATGTACCAGGCATTAACGCCACCAATCAGCCCGGCAATCAGTGCGCTCAACAACCAGGCCAGAACGCGCTGGCGGACGACGTTGATCCCCGCCATCTCTGCGCTGACGGCATCGTCGCGAACAGCTTGCAAGGCGAGTCCAAAATGGCTGTTGCGAAGATAGATGACGGCCCCAAGCGTCAGCCCAAGAATCGCAATCGCGATCCCGTAGGCAAAGTTCGGCGCGAAGACGCCGCTCAAGCTGATGCCATACGGCCCGCGCGTGAATTCCGTGAGGTTGGGATTGGAGACGAGCTGGTTGACCGCCTCGGAGGCGGCGAGGCTGGCGATTGCGAAGTAGGGCCCCTCCAGTCGCAGCAGCGGTGTCAGGATAACGGCAAGCCCCATGGCTGCAACCGCTCCCACCATCAGCGCCGTCAGCGGGCGGGCGTGCAGATGGATCACCATCAGCGAAAAACCATAAGCGCCGGCTCCAAAGAATCCAACGTAACCAAAAGGCAGATAGCCGGTGAATCCATATATGACGTTGATGCCCTGAGCCAGGGTGAGAAAGACGACGAAATTAAACAGCAGCAGTTGATTGTCGTAGATGAACGGCAAAAGTGCGAAGGCCAGCGTTACCGGTGCAGCAATCAGCAGCAGTTGAAGCACGAACTTAGGCACGCCGCACCTTCTTTCCGAGCAGGCCGGTTGGCTTCGCCAGCAGGATGAGAATCAACAACAGGTAAGGCAGCAGGTTTGCCCACGAGCTGAAGTAAGTTTGCATCAGCATGAGCCCGATGCCGTAGATGATGCCGCCCAGTACCGGGCCTAGAGGCTGGCCGAGCGCTCCAACGATGATGACGGTAAAGGCTGTGATGTTGAGGCTGGCGCCCATGGATGGCATGATGCTGCCCAGCATGAACGGAGCGAAGACTCCAGCCACCGCCGCCAGCCCGAGGCTCAATCCAAACGCGATGGATGAAACAAAGTGCACGTTGATCCCCGTGCTCAGAGCCTCGTCACGCGAGGCCATCACGGCGCGCGTGAGATAGCCGAGGCGTGTACGGTAGAGATAGACGTACATGAACGCGATGCAGGCCACGCTCGCAATGGCGCTGATCATCCACGAGGCAGGGAAAGTCTGGCCGAGAACGTGCCATGGTTCTGCGCCCAGGACGACGCCGGGAATCGAGTATTCGCTGGCACCAAAGGCCACGGTAGCGGCTGCTTCAATAACCTGTGCCAGGCCAAAGAACAGAATCAGCGACAGCATCTCGGGATCTCTGGTTGTGGCCAGTCGCCACGCGCCGAGATAGTACATGGGAGCGCCGATGACGGTGAACCCCACAAATGCGATCAAAACCGTCACCATCGGATTGATGTGGTATAGCGTGAAAAGCCAATACGCGGTGAAGCCGCCCAGCATGAGGAAGTCGCCATGCGCCAGGTTGACGATGCGCATGACCCCGAACATGAGGTTCAGGCCCATGCCCACCAGGCTGAAATAGAGGCCGAACAGAAAACCTGCCAGCAGGGCGTATTCGAGCATACGGTTCGTTCAGAGCCAGTGACAGCGCCTTCCGCGTATGGTCTACGGAGCGGGGTAGACCGGCTTCCCGGTTGCCAGATCGTGGGGGTACACGGTGACGAACTTCACGCCGCCTTTACCATCGCTGACAAGCTGTCCGAGGGGCGTGATTTCGCCGATCTGCGCCCCGTTCTCGTCGAGCATGAAGTCGCCGTCGAGCGTTTTCAGTTTGCCCGACTGCGCGAAGATGGCTTTGCGCAATGCCAGCTGATCCATGCTGTCGGTGGTGGCAAGCGCCTTTTCCAGCACCAGTCCCGTGGTATAGCCGGCCACTGAGTTGAAACCGAACTCAACATGGCCTGCCGCGTATTTCTTGTCCCAGGCCGCCTTGAATTCCGCAAGAGTCATGCCGAAGTTCGGTTTGTAATTCATGACCGAAGAGGTGACGTAAGAGTAGACGTATTGCAAACCCTTTGCGCCGACGTTCTTTTCCAGCAGCTCGGTTTCAAGTCCGGGATAGATGCAGAACAGCCACTTGAGTTTCACGCCGTTGTCTTGCAGGCTGTGTAGAAACGCGATGTCGTTGTCGGGATAGCCCAGGTGCACGACGGCGTCCGGATTGGCGGCCCGAATGCTTTGCAGCAGCACCGTATAGTTGGAGGTATTGGTGGCAACGCCGTTGTCATAGACAATCTGCACCTTCCCGGCATCTTTCAGGGACTTGCGAACGGCATTGGCCTGGGTGCTGGTGAAATCGTTGGTGGAATAGATAATCGCCACGCGGTGGATGCCTAGCTGATAGCCGTCGTTATTCAGAAACTCGCCAACGTACTTCGGCCAGATGCTGGAAACCGGGTCCGAAATCAGCACAATGTAAGGATCGTTTTGATTGAAGAAGGTGGCACCCGTGCCGGTCGAATCGATGAGCAGCATCTTGTGATCGCGAGCGATCGGCAGAGCAACCGAGGTGAGCACCGAACCGGAATCGGAGACGAGCACGTCAACCTTATCGCGCGTAATGAGCTGGTTGTAAAGCGTCGCCGCGGTCGCGCTCGAACTCTGGTCATCGTAGGCAATCAGCTTGATAGGAATCTTCTTGTTATAGGGCTTGACCATGACGCCGCCTTCGGCGTTCTTCTGATCGACCCAGAGCTTCAGGCCATAATTCACCGGCATTGAAATGGCGGCAAAAGGGCCGGACGACGCATAAAGCGTGCCGATCCGGATCTCCGTCGGAGCGGTGGCGGCGAATGTCAGCAGGGATGAGAAACAGAAAAAGAGATAACAGGCGAGGGCGGCCAACCACTTAGCTCTAAGCATGCGCATGGGCTAGCAACTTTCTTATCGGATTCGCGGAAGGTATGTCCGGTAAAGTAGCCGGGCTCTTTGGGTCCCCGGCAAACGCCGCATCTGCGTTTGCTGGGGTGACTTTCAGCCAGGCGGTGATCGTGCCGGATCCACCGACTCTGAACCTGCACTAATCGGGAAACATAGATGTCGCTGCCCACAACGAGGTTGCTACTGGAACACGCGCCTCGTCTCCGGATGAGGCGTCCCCACGCGATCTCGGTCGACGCGAGTGACCGGAGCGGCGCCGGTTCCGTCGACCTAACTGATAGAAAAGACTGGTAGGAGCGGCAGGACTCGAACCTGCGACCCTCTGCTTAGAAGGCAGATGCTCTATCCACCTGAGCTACGCTCCCGCAACGTCACCAATTCTACCGTACTCGGAGTGCTGGCCAGCGCCGTTTACTTGCCGCCAAGCACCAGCTTGGCGATGGTCGCCAACTGCATATTCGAGGTCCCTTCGTAGATGCTGCCGATCTTCGAATCGCGGAAGAACTTTTCTGCCGGATAGTCTTTTGAGAAGCCGTAGCCGCCAAGAATTTCCACCGCCAGCGACGCCACTCGCTCAGCAACCTGCGAACAGAACAGCTTGGTCATCGCCGATTCTTTCAAGAAACTCATGCCGGCATCTTTCATCCGGGCGGCGTTGTAAACCATCATGCGCGCGGCCGTAACCTCGGTCGCCATCTGCGCCAGTTGGAACTGAATGCCCTGGAAGTTCGCGAGCGGCTGTCCGAACTGCTTGCGCTCCTGCGCGTACTTTACCGCGACATCCAGCGCGCCCTGTGCCAGACCCACCATCTGCGCACCAATCCCTATGCGCCCTTCGTTCAGTGTTTCGATGGCGATCTTATAGCCTTTGCCGACCTCGCCCAGCAGGTTTTCCTTGGGCACTTTGCAATCTTCCAGAATCAATTCGCAGGTGGAAGAAGCGCGGATACCGAGCTTGTCTTCCTTCTTGCCGACCGAAAATCCCGGGAAGCTTTTTTCCACCAGGAACGCGGTAACGCCACGGTAGCCGGCCGCCGGATCGATCGTGGTCAGCATGATAAACAGGCTTGCTTCTTTGCCATTCGTGATCCACAGCTTCTGCCCGTTGAGCAGCCAGTGGCTGCCTTTGTCCTCGGCGCGGCACTGCAAAGCGAAAGCATCGGACCCTGATCCCGCCTCGCTCAAAGCGTAAGCGCCCACCCACTCGCTCGCCATCTTCGGCAGATATTTCTTTTTCTGTTCGTCATTGGCCCAGCGGAGGATGGCGTTGTTTACCAGCGTGTTCTGCACATCGACGACCACGGCCGCCGAGGGATCGACGCGCGACAACTCCTCAACCGCAAGAACCGCTTCGAAAAAGCTCGCACCGCCGCCGCCGTACTGTTCGGGAATTTCAATTCCCATCAGTCCGAGCTGAAAAAACTGTTCGATCAGCGAATGCTCGAAGACACCTTTTTCGTCCATCTCCTTCACCAGCGGACGAACCGCCTCTTCGGCGAACTGCCGGACGCTGTCACGGAATAACTGCTCGTCCTCGGTCAGCGCAAGCAGTGATTGCGGCGCCACGGACGAAACTGGGGATGTGGGCATAGTAGAAGACCTCGGTCCGAAGAACTTAAATCAATGCGACCCAAAATTATAGACCAGTTTCACGACATGCATCCGGCGCTTACAGCTCTGTGATTCATGAAGTGGGGCGGAGCTGGTTGCAGAGGTATTTCTTGAGGCGCCGCGCGCTTTAGCCCCACTGAGGGAACTGCCGTCTCTGCAAGAACGTATGCGACTGGTTCCAAGCAGGGGGAAGGGAATCCAGCTCAGTCGCGCACGACCGTGGTCTTCGTCGCTGGAATCAGGATGCGCACCAGCTTTTGATTGCCATCGAGCCAAAGATCCCAGTCGGCGGACTCTTCCGAGGTGATCCGATAGTGGCTCAACTCCTGGTCATTTCCGTGAACCAGCATGTGGTCGCGGCCAACGTATTCAATCGAGACGACCATCGACGAGTGTTGCCGGGGAACAATCACGCCGAACTGCGACTTCTGCGGCACACACTGATTGACGCCGTTCACGGTTTTGCAGATGGTCGCCAGGTAACGCCACGCAAGAATCTCTCGCTGCGAAAAAAAGAAATCGTCGAGCACCAGCGTAGTCGTCGGCATCAGGAACGGTTGGTCGAATGCCTTGTCCTTTTCGCTGGTGATGTGTTCAATCAGGAACTCTTCTTGCGGTTCGACTACGATTTCGCTTTTTTCGGGAGCGAGTTCGTGCCATTCATAGCGTTGCAATTCGCCTTTGGGGCCAATGCGGTACTCACTGGTCTGGCGCGCCTTGGTAGCGCCTTCGTCAACCTTAATTTCTGAAGAAGCAATGCTCGCCTCGGAAGATTGCTTGATGGTGAATGTCTCGGTTCCCACCTTGCGGCCATCGATCAGGATGCTGAACGTGCCGGAATCGACCACATTCGCGTTCGCCGGCGCCGGTTTCGAACGAGCCGAAACCAGGGAAGGTGCAGCCAGCGCCGCCGCCAGCAGACCCACGCTCAACCATCTTATTGCCGCTCTTGTTCGCTGAACCATGCGGCCACTCCCTCGCTATCGTCACAACCGCTTCTCATCGCTTGCCCAGGCGCACGACGGAGTTCTCCCCCCGCTGGCGCAGCTCTACCGCTTTGATAGGGTGCGAAGTGCCCTGATTTTAGCATGGAGAGAGATTCGGAAAGAGAGCCGTGTAGAGCAAAAATCTGCAGGCAATCCGCTTCCGGCGGAACCTGTTCATTCGGGGTCCCTGGCAAGTCCTGCTCGCTAGGGTGAGGCTGCCGGTGCCTCGGTTGCTTGGCCGCTACAAGCGAGGCACGCGGACGAGGAAGTTACTGCCAGCGCATAAACTGAACCACTGCGCCAAACGCCATAATCCAGTACACTGCATGAAAACCCAGCGAGCCTTTGCGCGACCCGGCTGGCTTAGCCAAGCCTTCCCGCTCCAGCGACTTCTGGATTTCGTTCCACACCTTGGAACTCGGCTCCGCCATGGGAACCAGCAGCTTTGCCGCTTCGGCAATATATCGAAGGTCCGCAACCAGATCGCTGCAAACCTTACAGCTTTTTAGATGATCTTCTTCCTGGGCGCTTCCACCAGTCTCAATGATGAACGGCAGGACGCTTTGGAATTCCGCACACGTCATGTTCTCTCCCCAATGCCAAGCGCGACTTTATACTTCGTCTCGATACCCTCTGGCACTCGCCCTCAGCGCTTGACGGCCTTTTCGGCTCTGCTGGTCCGAAGGAGATCGCGCAGTTTCATTCGCGCTTTGTGAAGCTGAGATTTGCTGTTGCCGATCGAGCAACCCATCATCTCAGCGATTTCATTATGCTCATACCCTTCAATGTCGTGCAGCACAAAAATAATTCGATAGCCCGGCGGAAGGCTTTCGATTGCGCGTTCCAGGTTTACCCGGTCGATCGATCCGGCGAGCACGTTATCGCGTGCCCCAATATCTCGCTTTGGTCCGTCTTCTTCCTGCGGCTCCAGCGACTCCTGCAACGAGACTTCCGGCAAGCCCTTCTTCCGCAGCTGCATCAGGACTACGTTGACGGCAAGCCGATGCAGCCAGGTCGAAAACGCTGACTCACCGCGAAAGGTCGCAATCTTGCGATAGAGTTGCAAGAATGCTTCCTGGGTCAGATCTTCCGCCTCGGCCGTATTGCCGGTCATACGCAAACAGAGGGAATAGACGCGGCGCTTATGAAACCCATAAAGCACCTCAAAACACTCGCCATCTCCCTGTTTCGCGCGCTCAATCGCTTCCGCTTCTGATATTCCGGAAGCCAGAATTTTTTTCGCCTGTGTCAATGTTGGCTTCTTGGACCTTCCCACCTGAGATATTGGCAGGATAGCTTGGTTTCGCGCTGTTGTCGTCTGTATTTCCATCAGCTCCCAATGCGGGTCGGCAAGGTACGCAGCTCTTAGCCCGAAACTCCTACCCCGGTGATCTGCCCAACTGGCATGGCTCCTTCGTGCCAAGCAGCTCACGCCGCGAATACACAGGCCACTTACACAGAAGCCATTTGCTTGGGGTTTGGTTGCCTACTAACTTTGCTGCTGGACTCGATCGCCGGTGCGGGCGGGTCCCGTTGTTGCTTACTG
This sequence comes from Candidatus Korobacteraceae bacterium, assembly GCA_049519595.1. Classification (GTDB taxonomy): domain Bacteria; phylum Acidobacteriota; class Terriglobia; order Terriglobales; family Acidobacteriaceae; genus CAWBRT01. The sequence goes on from JBEKQP010000041.1 coordinate 19,050, forward strand.
CGGTCGGTTTTGGAGATCGTGCGGCGTTGCGGCATCGGCAGGAAGGCTGGATTGAGGAGCGGCCCTTCCCGCCGCAGGCTTCTCAGGCGCTGACGGATTTACGCCGAAATCCCAGACAAAAGCATTAATTGTCTTCGGGCCGAGTACCTCCACAAGGGCGTACTCCCCGGGAGAGAGCGGCTCCGACGGCGTCAACTTTACCCATCCGCCCGGCAGTTGCTCGGCCGTGGCCGACAGGTAAAGCTCGCGCAGGCTGGTTTTTCCGGTAATGGTAACTGCGAGGCTTCCCACCACGCGCCCATTCTTCCCCGGTTCCAGCCTGGCGATCCGGAAGCGCTCAGCAAGCGGCATCGGCTTGGCCCCAGGATCATCTTCAATATCGATATAAATCACCGGTTGCTGAGCGTGCGCCTGCGTGCTGGCGTGCTCGCCCTTCAAATCTATCGACTGCTTCTGAGCGGCGAGCGGGCCGATGGCTCCGCGCAGAATCTGGCGGCTGCGACTGGCTTGGCGGCTGATCTCACCGCTGTTCTGACTGAGTTCGGTCAGTTGCGGCTCTCCGTTGTAGGTGTCGAGCAGATACACTCCGCCGGAATTGGGAAGATGGAGCCCGGAACCGATGGCGGGGCCGTCCGCAACCTTTGCATCGGACTCATCTTCCTCCTCCGATTGCTTGAATTCCAACTTGCGCTGCGACTCTCGCTGCTTTTCGAAGTTCTCCGTGGATGGCCAGTCGATCATGGAGGCCGGAATCTCCTCCCATTCATTGCGTTCGGTGCTCAGGTAGCGCACGCGGTCGCCGCTCACCTCCCACTGGCTGGCCAGTTGATAGCTGCCATCCTTCAACACCAGACGCTTGGCTGTCTGCGCCTCCGCTGACCCGTGAGCCAGCAGCAGAAAGCAAAACCCAACCAACAACACGACTTGGAGTCGCCAATTCACGTTTTTCAACTCGCTTCGCGATTTTATCGCAATTTTGCGTGCAACTGGTGGCTTGCCGAACCCGGCGTTTCCGTTCATAATTGGTCGTGCACCCCTTTGGTCCTAACCGAACGCGCCGAGTTTGTGCGCGGCGGTGCCTCTTTTTGGGAACAAGGCTGCTGCACAATACCCCTAAAACACAGAGGCGGGCATGTCGGCAAAGTATATCTTTGTGACCGGTGGCGTTGTGTCATCGCTAGGTAAAGGTTTGGCCGCGGCTTCCATCGGATGCCTGCTTGAATCGCGCGGACTGAAGGTTACGCTGCTCAAACTTGACCCGTATCTGAACGTCGATCCGGGTACCATGTCGCCGTTCCAGCATGGCGAGGTTTTTGTCACCGACGATGGCGCGGAAACCGACCTCGATCTCGGCCACTACGAGCGCTTCACCCACGCCAAACTCACCCGCGATAACAACCTGACCACCGGTCGGGTTTACGAGCAGATCATCGCCAAGGAACGCCGCGGAGACTATCTTGGCAAGACCGTCCAGGTCATTCCGCATGTCACCAACGAGATCAAAGCGGCGATGAAGAAAGTCGCGCCGGATGTCGACGTGGTTTTAGTTGAAATCGGCGGCACTGTCGGCGATATCGAATCGCTGCCGTTTCTGGAAGCCATCCGCCAGATGCGCCAGGAACTTGGCCGCGAAAACACTCTCTTCGTCCACGCGACCCTGGTGCCTTATATCGCTGCCGCCGGCGAACTCAAGACCAAGCCCACGCAGCACTCGGTGAAAGAGTTGCTTTCCATCGGCATCCAGCCCGACATCCTGCTCTGCCGCACTGACCGTTTTCTCTCCCAGGATCTTAAATCGAAAATCGCGCTCTTCTGCAACGTCGAGCAGGGGGCCGTGATCACCGCCAGGGACGTTGCCTCCATCTACGAAGTGCCCCTCGGCTTTGCGCAGGAGGGCGTCGACCAGCTGGTTCTGAAATACCTGCATTTGCAGGCTGGCGAGCCTGACCTGGAGAAGTGGAAAGATCTCGTCCACCGCGCCTACAACCCGAAGGACGAGGTCATTATCGGCGTCGTCGGCAAATACGTGGAGTATGAAGACTCGTACAAATCGCTAAAGGAAGCGCTGGTTCACGCCGCTCTCAACTTTAACCTTAAGCTTCGTCTGCAATGGATTGAGGCTGAAGGACTTGAGACCAAGGACGACAGCTATAAATTGCAGATGGAAGGCTACGACGGCATCCTGGTGCCCGGCGGCTTCGGCAAGCGCGGCATTGCCGGCATGCTCAACGGAATCCGCTACGCGCGCGAGCAGAAGGTGCCGTATTTCGGCATCTGCCTTGGCATGCAGACCGCCTGCATAGAATATGCGCGCAACGTCTGTGGACTGGCCGACGCTGACTCCAGCGAGTTCGATCCCGCCACCCCAAATCGCGTCATCTACAAACTGCGCGAGCTGCGCGGAGTGGAGGAGCTAGGCGGCACCATGCGCCTCGGCGCCTGGACCTGCAAATTGGAGCCTGGATCATTCGCTCATCGTGCTTACGGCACCACCGAGATCAGCGAACGCCATCGCCACCGCTACGAGTTCAATCGCGAATACGAGCAACTGCTCACCGGCGCCGGCCTCAAGATTACCGGCACCACTCCCGACGGAACCTACGTCGAGATCGTCGAAATCCCCGACCATCCCTATTTCCTCGGATGCCAGTTCCACCCCGAGTTCAAGTCGAAGCCCCTGGAGCCGCATCCGTTGTTCGTCTCCTTCATCAAGGCTTCCTACGAGAACCGCCAGCAGCGCCTGGCCGCCACCAGCACCATCCAGGAAGACATGTTCCTCAGGCCCGAGAAGGCGGGAACCGCAAGAAGATAAGGCGGGTGCCAGATACAGGCCGACCGGCGGCCCACAAGTTATCTAACAAGCGAAACCTGGCTTGGTACCCCACGTTCGCCCGCATTTGCTCGGGTGGCCCATTCAAGCCCGCTGTTGGCTTGAGTGGGGCAGTTGGGTGGGACGGGCGCGGGCGCGCCCACCCTTTTTCTGGATCAAAACGTTGCTTGGTGCCCCACATCCGCCCGCAGTTGCTCGGGTGGCCCATTCAAGCCCGCTGTTGGCTTGAGTGGGGCAGTTGGATGGGACGTGCGAGGCGCGCCCTTTCTAAATCAAAACGTTGCTTGGTGACCGACGTTCGCCCGCTTTTGGCAGATGTGGGTAGTTCTACGTTCCGTCTCAAAATCGGTGTGGGCTGAGGTCCCGCGTCCCTTTCGTGGGTGTCATTCTGAGCGCAGCGAAGGATCTGCTGATGCTCCACACTTGCCGCGCAGTTGGCTAATCTCCCGCGTCCAGCCCGCGTAGCGGGCAAAAGACGATAGCCCCAGGCATAAGCCTGGGGTCAACATGAATTTTCCTGGCCCGAGCCCGCGTAAGTGGGCGAAAGACAACAATTATCACGTCATGCGAAGAACCTGGTGCCCCACGTTGTCGCAACATCAACTGTGAGCGTAGCTCTCCAGAGTTTCTGCATTGACTTCAGGAATAGTGAATGCTAATGTCTGCTCACTTGTAGGCGTGGGGACTCCTGCAAAAAACAGACTAAAGGAAGAGAAAGCAATGAAACAGCTAAAGACTGTGGTGTCGGCTTTTGTCGCGGCGAGCGTACTAATGGCATGCATTTCCGGCTTTGCTGATGACAAGATGAAGAAACCAACGAACACCGTAAACAACATTAGGCAGGCGGACCCGCCGAAGGTATCAACCAGCACCGCCAAAGGCAACGCCGCACAGATTTCTCAGCGCGAAAATGCTGCGCAACAGCAACGGAACAAGGCAAATGCCGCCGCCATCAACAAGAAGAACAAGGCGATCGTCGTTCCATCGCCGTCGAAATAGCGGATAGCGGTTCGTCAGCACAAGAGGCCGCCGGCGATCAACAGTCCGGCGGTTGCTTTTGACATTGCGTTCTAGTGTAGCGTCCTAGAAGTTCGCGCAATAACTTTTGAAGTGTCATTCTGAGTGAGCGCAGCGAACGAAGAATCTATGTATTTGATTTGGAATTCATAGATCCTGCGCTTCGCTCAGGATGGCGCACGGGACTTTTTCAGCGTCTGCCAGCCGTTGCTTCCGATGCAACTCACACTGCCGCAACTTTACGTAACCAGAGGGAATTCGACATGACAAAACTCAAGGTAGTAGGAGCGGTCCTTGTAGCACTGCTCGCGATCTTGGTCGCCTCGTCGTCTGCCGACGATAAGTCAAAAACCACTCCCAAGCCAGTACCCACTACTCAACGCCCTCCGACTAAAAACACTGCTCCGCCCGCTCCAAAGCCGGTGGTCAACAAGGGCGGCATCAGCAAGCCTCCGCAACCAACAAGTCCCAAGCAACCGCCGCCGCCGAAAAAATGAATTGTTGTACGGACGGCGCAGAGCAGGAGGCGTTCATGGGACGCTTCGCACCGTTCATAAATATTGCTTTGAAGGGGCGCGGCTTTAGCCGCGCCGCCGCCCAGAGCCAGTAATGGCGTGGGCTTTAGCCCCTGAGGGACTCCTGTGCTTTTGCGCGGACGTGATTGGCCGGGTGGCCCATTCAAGCCCGTTGTTGGCTTGAGTGGGGCAGTTCTCTTGTCTCGGGGGAAACAGTAACCCTGGTCTGGTGGCCCATTCAAGCCGGGGTCCCCGGCGAGGCTCGGCTCGCTGGGGTGGAAGCCTGCTGTTGGCTTGAGTGGGGCAGTTGGGTGGGACGATCGGGGTCTCGGCACCCTTTCTGAATCAAAACGACAGGTGGCCCACTCAAGCTTCTTTTGCTTGAGTGGGGCAGTTCTCGGCTGTAAGCTGACCGCATGCCCTGGAGCCTCAAGCGTTTTCACGAATCCGGACAGACTCATTTTGTGACGTTCTGCTGTTACCGTCGGCGGCTATCTTTTGTCGACCAGTCGGCGAAGCGAACGTTCGAAATAGCGCTGGAGCGGGTTCGGCGCAACTTCGGACTTTATGTTTATGGCTACGTTGTAATGCCGGAGCACGTTCACCTGCTGATTAGTGAACCGCAACGCGCGACGCTCGCCATTGCTCTCAAGTCGCTGAAACAGGGTGTGTCGCGCCGGCTGATCGGCGATGCCGGGCACTTCTGGCAAAAGCGGTATTACGATTTCAACATCCGCAATCATCAGCAATTTGTGGAAAAGCTTCGCTACATTCACCGCAATCCGGTGAAGCGCGGATTATGCGACCGTCCCGAAGACTGGGAGTTGAGCAGCTTTCGCCACTATGCGACCGGCAGTGAAGGACGAGTGGAAATCGAATCCGAGTGGGCCGCCAGAAAGCGCGAACGAGCGGCTGGGTGTCCCTGTCCAGCCGTGCAACTGCCCCACTCAAGCCAACAACGGGCTTGAATGGGCCACCAGCCTATGCCGGGAACGATCCGGTTAATTTGATCGACCCACTGGGATTGTCGGCCGATGAGCAATCTAAACCTGTTGGACCGCAATCGATC
>JBEKQP010000042.1:0-24373 GCA_049519595.1 Candidatus Korobacteraceae bacterium
GCGCTATGCCCCAGGGACGAGCGCCGACTTCCACAGAAGCAATGACCTTATTAGTGGCTGTCTCGATCGTAAACACCTGGTGTCCTCGGCCCGTGCTGACGTAGAGCTTCTTTGCATCTGGGGACAGGAGAACGGCCATCGGCTTGATCACCCCTGGCTTGCCAAGCGGAATTGCTTTGATCATCCGATACTTCTTAGCATCCACCAGCACGACAGTTCCGTCGTTTTCAGCGTTGACGTACGCGTTTGAGCCGTCGGGCATGAATGCAATGGATCGAGGGCGATGCCCGACCTTGAATGTCTTAATGATCGTGCCGGCAACGGGGTCGAGTACGGAGATGGTCCCGGTCTCCTCTGAAGTGACCCAGACGTGTTTGCCATCCGGAGTTACCCTGACGCCTTCAGGCTGTGCGCCTGTCTTAAGCGTTTTGACCACCGTGCCCGTGGCGATGTCCACGATACTGACAGCCGAGTCATCTTCGTTGGAAATGTACAGTTGTTTGCCATCGCTGCTGACGTCGAAGTTTTCCGGATCGGAGCCGCCGTGAATTACGCGCAGCGGCTTGTTCTGTTTGACGTCAAAGACCGCGATTCCGTCCGCACTCTTATCCGGCGGCGGAAGCGTGCTCTCATCGACATCAGGTCCGGCGACCGGCGACCCGCTCAGCGCCACGTAGATGGTCTTGTGGTCTGGACTCGCATGAATCCCTCGTGGACGTTTGCCAAGCGGGATGGTTGCAATCACTTTATAAGTGCCAGAATCGATTACAGTCAGATCTCCGGACACTTCATTCGTGACATAGATCCGAAACGCTGAGGAGTCTTCCTGTACTGTTTGCGCCGGCTGTGCCGGCTGCTCCTTCGGTTTAGAAGAGGAGCAACCTGCTGAACACGCTGTCAACCCAATGGCAAAAAGCACATATCCCAGTCCGCGCATGGATCAGTTCCCCTTGAATGTGACATTGGCCTCAGTCTTCCCGAGTGGGTTAACGGTTATCTGTTGCTCTTGCGTCCCCAGCCTCTCCTGCCAGACTGCGATTGTGTAAGTTCCCGGCGGAAGATTCTTAATTTCGAACGACCCGTCTTTCCCCGAAACGGCGAAGTATGGATGATTCAGGACGCCGATATAAGCACGCATCCAGCTATGAATGTTGCATTTGACCGGAATCATGATCTCAGGCTGGGTGAATTTACGTGCCAGCGGAGGATCGCCCGACCCCTGACTATGGTTCCATTCGCGGTTGATTTGGGCCATCGGATGAATATTATGTGTCATGGGGTCGGCGTTGATGACCTCTAGTACCTGACCCGTCTGAATGCCCATCACTCGTGGCCGGAACCAGCAGCCGCGCTGATCGATCGTGACAGGAGTCGCGGGAATTTCGAAATGTCTTGTCTCCAGCCCGCTTTTGATATAGACGAAAGCGTTTGCCAACTCACCCTTTTGATTTACGACCAACGATTCGTCGTAAGCTTTTCCGTGATGCGCCTCGACACAGGCGGGGTCAGCCTCATTCATGTCGATCAATCTGGGTGAAGGTTTCTTCCCCGTATAACGGATCGTTCCCCTAATGGCACCGGCAGTACCCGAGTCAACCTTATAGAACGAGGGCGCTGGCTCGCTCTTCGGAGTGTCTGTCAGTTCCGTCTTGGTTTTTGCTGAACACCCTGCGAGGAGCGCGACCGCGCAGCAGAGTATGAATAAGTAGATAGATCTCATATTGGATTCTTACTTTACTCTTTCCCAGGCGGCCCCACGTTTTTGGGCATGTCGCCGGTAAGAGACTGCAGGAACTCGACCAAATCTGCGCGATCCTGACCAGACAGGCTGAGCGCCTGGACTTCCTTGTCGAGATGAGGATTGGAGTTTCCGCCTCCCGCATAGAAGTCGACAACATCCTTGAGCGTCTTCAGGCTGCCGTCATGCATGTAAGGTCCGGTGTTCGCAACATTGCGCAGGGTCGGCGTTTTGAAAGCGCCTCGATCAGCTTCTATTTTAGTTTGGTTGTAGCGGCCGAGGTCGGTGAACTCGCCTTCTCCATTCACTCCGGCTCCGGTGTTGTGAAATTTTCCGTCGGTGAAGAGCGCATACGCTTTGTTCATGGTGTGGCAGGTAGCGCAATTGCCCCTCTTCGGGTCTACAAAAATCGCGAGACCGCGGATCGCCGAGGTCGTGAGCGCTTTCTTGTTCCCGCCAAATTCGTACCGATCAAATGGAGAGTTCCCACTGAGGAGCGTTCGTTCAAAACTCGCGAGCGACTTCTCGATCTTTCCGAGTGTTACCGGGCCCGGGCCGAACGCCTGCTCAAACGCGGTTCTATACGTTGGATTTGCATTTATTTTTGAGACAGAAAGCTCGTGAGTCTGATTCATTTCCAAAGGATTCGCAATCGGATCCGCCGACTGCTCTTCCAGGCTGGAAGCGCGCCCATCCCAGAATTGAAGCGGAAAGTAAGCAGCATTAAGCAAGGTAGGAGCATTGCGGACACCAGTCATACCCCCCACACCTGCCGAAAGCTTGCGCCCATCCGTGAAGTCGATATTTGGATTGTGACACGAGGCGCATGCCAAGGAATTGTCTTTCGACAATCTCGTGTCATAGAAGAGCTTGCGGCCCAAAGCGATGGTCTCTGCGGTTGGGCGGTTCTCCGCCGGAATAGGAACCGAAGGCAACCCAAGCGGAGCCTGAATTTCCAGAGTAGCCCCAACTGGTCGTTCGCCACCAGGTGTCGTACAACCAACGCCAACGATCAGGAAGGCGATTACGATGGCCTTCGGTATTGTGAATGTACTCATTTCATTGCCATGCACCTGCTCCGGCGTTTTCGCGGATCGGTTGCCCATTACGTGTGAGTCACACATTGGCCTTAAAAGTTGGTTGTGAGACGCATGGCGAAGCTTCGCGGCGGGCCGATGGCGTTGCCGGAGAAAAGACCGCCGAAGTCAATAATATCAAGAACATTGGTAAGGTTTTGTCCGTCGATCTGAAACCGCACATTCACACGCTTGGACTTGTAAATATCGGCACCCGCCGAGGCGTTGACCTGAAAAGAAGGGGAGATACGGCCGCGGTCGAAGTTAATGCGATTCAGTACCTGCTGACCGTATTGAGCGAGAACCGTGGATGGGTCGCCATCAAATTCGAATGGTAGCCCGCTGTCATATTGAATTCCGCCTGTGATCCAGAATCGCGGCTTGACCTGGTAGCGAAGGCGTCCACGAACGGTGTTGCGTTGATCCTGCGAATCCGGGAAATGGCCGGTGAGCTGGGTTACCGCAGCCGAGGCGTCGGCACCCAAAAAGAGGCCCCCCGTTACCGGAAACCAGACGTTGCCGACGGTATAGGAATAGCTCAGAAACCCTGAAAAGCGGTGCCAATCGAGAAGGCTGAGTTTTGCTTCCGCCCCATAGATGATGGATTTCCGAAATGCAATCGGGAAGCTGATCGTTGTGTTAGAGATTTGATCGTCATCCGCATAGTTATTTACATCTCTCCGGAAATAGTTTCCGTCCAGCCTTAGCTTTCCGAAGAACACCTTGCTTAAGCCAACCTCGTAGTAGTTTCCTTCTGAAGGTTGCACCGGCAGCCGGAGAAAGTTCGGGTCAAGAGCTTCGACCGCGGTTGAACTCGAAAGCAGGATGTTCTCGAAGGATGGGGTCTGAAAAACCCGGTCATAGGAAAAATGTAAGACCAGGCCAGTGGAGGGGAAATAGCGCGCAATCGAAAAGCGCGGGCTCAACGCTTGCCGGTTTAATAAAAGCTGATAGTGGTCCCAGCGAAGCCCTGCGTTGATCGTCCATTTTCCCAGACGGATCAGATCCTGCGCGAATGCCGATTGCTCAAGGTCCGGCCGGTTTCCCAGGAAGCTGAAGGTGGGAGGCGTGCCATCATCAAATTGAGTCGGATCTGTAATATTGTAGGCAAAATTTTCATGTAGAAATATGCTGTCCGACTCGACCCCGAACTTCCACTCGTGCCGGCCATGATCGACCGTGACGGCTCCCTTGAAATATCCTTCGCGAAACGAATTGTGCTGAAACACTTCTATGGGAGTTGAATTCGCGTTGGAATTGAAATCATTCGCATTGTTGCGGACCATCCCGCGCAAATCCGCCACCATACGGGACGAGAACGTGTGCTGGTAGGAGACGATTCCCATCGTCTCGATGTTATCCGCCGTTTGACGCTGGCCTGCAGCTTGCTGCACAAGTTCGTTCGGAATATCGTAGCGCGAATCCTCATGGCGAACGATGAATCTCACGCGATCTTTCGGCGTTAGGTCGCGCTCGTAATTAACCGAAAAATCGCCCAGCGTGCCTGTGTTTGAATAGTTTTGCGGGACCACGGGATTCAGGTAATGATCCGTCATGCTGCCACTAGCGCTGGCGCCGAGCGTGTTCTTGCCCCAAGAGTACTGTCCTTTCGCGAAAACGCCGGCCGAGTTAAAGCTGCCGCCGGAAAGCACTGTCTCGCCATGGAAACCGGGCTGCGAATCCTGAAGCGTGTTAACCTCAACTACACCCCCCATTTTTCGGCCATATTCGGCAGGAATGCCTGCTGTGTAAATGCTCAAAGATTGCACGTCATCCGCTTCAATCTCAGGTCCGAAACTGGGTGAGCGATTGTCTGTCAATGGGATGCCATCTACCACAAATTGTGTCTGATACTCCGAGCCGCGCGGATGCAGGACAGCATTCCCTTCGTATAGCCAACCTGGCTGTGAATTTACCAAGTCCTGCATGGAGCGGCCCGGAATCGAGCCAAACCGATTTTGGATCAGATCTGACCCTATTCGATTAACGGAGCCAGGTTGATCGCGATCAATCAGCGTATCGGCCGCACTAACAGTTACGGATTGACTCACCACAGGCAGTTTGAGTTGCATCTCATATTCTTTAGGAAGCGAGGAACGGATCTCGACGGATTCGGATACGGCTGCAAAACCAGACGGCTCGATTGCGAGGTGATAAATGCCATAGGGCAGGCGCTGCACGACCAGGGTCCCCTGATCGCTGGTGGTCAGAGCATTTCGATATTGATTCGCCTCACTCGTGATGCGAACGATAACTTTCACGCCAACACCGGACGGATCGGTCACTTTAAGATGCAATTCGCCGGTATTGCTCTGGCACAAAAGCGGCAAGGCGTAGAGAACAAAAAGAGTTACAAGCCTTCTCATCGAGTATTGGTCTCAGTCGTTCGAGCTTTGTGATCCTGAAGCACTGCGAGCGGGCGATGCCTCAATGGCCTCACACGCGAACTTGGGCCACTTTGAGCCCCTTCAGGGTGAATATTCCTTTTTGGGCTATTCTGTTCAGCCTTTCTGTATTCCTGTAGCGCATTTAATGCTTCGTTGCCAAATGCTCGAAGTGTGAACAAACAGATTAAAAAACCGTGAACAAAATCCCTGGGAGCGGAATATAGCTAATAGGAGCATGGCCATTCCTTCGACAGATTCGGTCAACGAGCTGCCTTTCCCGTCCACCTTTGCGTTTTCCGTAAAGCCTTCGGAGATCGAATGCGCGGTCATGAAGCTGTTTGAGCAATTTCGCAATCCGCTTCTTCGCTATGTCCTCTCGTTTGGCATACCCGTGCATGATGCGGAAGAAGTCACGCAAGAAGTGTTCGTCTCCCTCTTCCGGCATCTGCAATTACGGAGATCTCGACAAAACCTGCGAGGCTGGATCTTTCGCGTCGCGCACAATCTTGCTCTAAAGCAGCGCCAGGCGAACCAGAAATCGCTCGATATGCTGGCATCCGATTGGGCAATTGTGGAGGGACAGTTTGATCCATCACCCAATCCTGAAGAGCAAGTGTCCTTCAACCAAAGGCGACGCCGCTTGCTCACGGTTTTTCATGCTCTCCCGGAAGAGGACCAGTGTTGCCTCCGCCTGCGCGCGGAAGGCTTGCGCTACCGGGAAATAGCGGCGGTACTCGGTAAATCTCTGGGAGCTGTATCAATATCGCTGACGCGATCACTTTCACGCTTAGTACGTGCAGAGGGGAGTTAACCCTATGCTGGGCAACGACTTTCATTCAACTGACCAAGAGTTACTTTTGGTCGCCGACGGCGAACTGCCGCCCCGTCGCGCCGCTCAAGTTCGGGCGCATCTCGCCGCCTGTTGGGGCTGCCGCGCTCGGATGGCGGAAGTCGAAGGGGCAATTGCCGATTTCGCGCGAGCCCACCGCCAGAGTCTCGATCCACAATTACCGCCGATCGGCGGTTCACGGGCGCTCTTGAGGGCCCAATTGGCCGAACTGGCAGCTATACCCAAGCTTAGTTTATGGCAGCGATTCCTCCAGTTCTCTTCGACCACGCGTACTGCGGTTTACATTTGTGCCGTGTTTTTCGTGGCCGCGATGGCTAGTGCGATTCTTTTCCAGCATTCCACATTGCGCGGGGCAAACTCAGCCGTTATTGCCTTCGAACACGGGGCAGTTCCCGACCCGAGTCTTACGCCGGGCGCGACCAGGAGGGTCACGGTTAGAGATGTCTGCTCGATGCCTCACGAGGAAGTCGTTCGAGCTGTGCCAACTTCGTTGCGGCAAGAAGTCTTGCAGAAATACGGAATTGCGAATGTTGATGCGAACGACTATGAGATTGATTATCTGATTGCTCCAGGATTGGGTGGGAGGGAAGACATTCACAATTTGTGGCCCGAACCCTACAGGTCCTCGATATGGAATGCGCACGTCAAAGATGCTTTAGAAGAACACCTCCACCAGATGGTCTGTGCGGGCAAACTCGATCTCTCTACCGCACAGCGCGATATTGCGACCGACTGGATTGCGGCCTACAAAAAGTATTTCCATACTGACAGACCTCTCTTGGTGCATTCAGATCTGATTAGTGGTTGCCAGATCTCAACCGCCACCGTCAGCAAGGTGCTTCAGCGGAACGTCCTGCCCTGTGCGAAAAGGGTCGAACTCGACCCCTCTGGGACCTGCATAAATACAGGGCCGAAGACGGCCGCTTAGGCGATTTTCGGCTGCATGGAAAGATATGGGTTAAATCGCGATCGCCATATCCGATCCCAAGCCCAATAGCGCCTCCATCGCGCCCCAAGATTAGTCGCGGTTTGGCGAGCTCTCGCGGGATACACGCCGCTGGTAAAGGGCATCTTTGAAAGCCCCCAATGAGGCGCTGCATGGCAGATTTCATCGTCAGAACGCGTGGGAAGGATGTGCGATGTTGTGATCGAAGCTCGCGCCTAGCGTCTGGAAAATCTGCAGCCTTTAGCTCGTACTCCTCATTGACCTGGCAGCCCTGAAAGTTGTATAGGTCGTAACTTACTGAACCGCTTACAAGTGAGGAGACGACAATGGCGAGCAACGGCTCAGCTCCGGAAATAACCCCACAAGCAGCGACGATGCCGTGGTGGAAAGAACCGACACGAGATCAATGGAAGACCCTGATCGCGACCTGGGGTGGTTGGTGTCTGGATATCTTTGATTACTTCCTCCTTGTGTTAGTGCTGACCGAAATCAGCAAAACATTCGGAGTAACTCTGGTTGCGATGGGGACCGTCATCACGGGAACCCTCATCTGCCGGCTTTTCGGCGGCGTGATCTTTGGGACTTGGGGCGACCGTGTCGGTCGCAAGCTTCCGCTGATGGTCTCGATCCTTGCGTTTTCGGTGTTCTCCGCCTTGAGCGGCTTGGCCCCCAATTTCAAGTGGTTTTTCCTCTGCCGGCTGTTATTTGGGTTGGGCATGGGAGGCGAATGGGCGGCTGGAACGCCGCTTGCGATGGAGAGTTGGCCGCAACGCTCGCGAGGCGTGGCGTCGGGTATTCTCCAGGGCGGCTATCCCTGCGGATACTTTCTCGCAACTGTGACCTACTTCTTTGTCTTCCCGATATGGGGTTGGCGGGCACTGTTTTTGATCGGCTTCCTTCCCGCGTTGCTGCTCCTATATATCCGCACCGGTGTGAAAGAGTCGCCGGTATTTGAAGCAAGGCGCGAAGCACTGAAGAAAGCTGGCAAAAAAGAGATCGGCATTTCCGTTATTCGGCTGCTCAAGCCCGACATGCTGGGCACCAGCCTACATGCCTTTCTGCTGATGATCGGCGCCATGCTGTCGCAGTTTTGCCTGGCGTCGTTGTGGCCCACGTACCTGACCCGGGAACTGCACCTCACCATTGGACAACGCACGCAGTTCTTGATCTTGCTCAATATAGGCAGCCTGCTCGGGTATTGGTCTGCGGGTGCATTGTCGGAAAAGACAGGCCGTCGTGTCGCGCTGTCGGTCTTCGCTTTGGTGGGCGCTCTGCTGATCCCGCTTTATTGTCTCACCCATAACTATGATCTGGTGATGCTTGGCGGCTTTCTCGAGGGCTTCTTCGCGGTAGGCTTCTGGGGCGTGATCCCGGCCTATTTGGCGGAGCGGTTCCCAACGAGTGTGCGCGGTGTCGGGCCTGGAACATCATTTAGCGTGGGCGCGGCAATCGGTTCTTTTGGGCCGACAATACAAACGCTGCTGGTGCAAAAAGCCGGATTCACGCTGGGGCAGGCAATTGCGCTGGGGACGGCGAGTGCTCTCGTCATCGTGGCAATTGTCGCGTTTCTTGGCCCCGAACCCAAAGGGCGCGCTTTCACCGCCGAGAATTAGGATGAGGGGAGCACGCTGCCGCGAGTGTCAGCTGCATGCGTTACAGAGCTAAATATGCACGAAAGCAAGCGGATTGCGGTCATAAGTACGCTGGACACGAAAGGTGAGCACGCTGCTTTCATTAAGCGGGTCATCGAGATGCGAGGGCATCAAGCCGTACTGATGGATATTGGCGTGCTCGGCCAGCCTGCGCTGCTGGCGACCATCTTGCGGGAAGAGATCGCGCAGGCAGGTGGAGCGGACATCCGTGCTCTCGTGGCAGCCAAGGATCGCGGCAAGGCGCTGGCGGTCATGGCCGATGGATTAACTGCCGTGTTGATGAAACTGCAACGGGACGGCCTCATCGACGCTGTTCTTGGAATGGGCGGTGGTGGTGGCACTGCGGTGGCATGTGCCGCGATGCGCGCGCTGCCCATTGGAATTCCGAAGGTCATGATCTCGACCATGGCGGCGAGCGCCAAGGGGCCGGCTTACGTTGGCACACGTGACATCGTGATGGTCAACACGATCACCGACATCATCGGTATGAACCCAATCCTTCGAGGCGTGCTGAGCAACGCCGCGGCAGGAGTCTGTGGCATGGCGGAAGCCGGGGCGACCGCTAGTCACCTTCGCGAGGCGGGCGGGCGCCCAACCGTGGCCATCACAGCTTTTGGTGTCACTACAACTGCCGCCATGCTCTGTCACAAATTACTGTGCGATGCAGGTTTCGATACCCTCATCTTTCACGCCAACGGCACTGGAGGACGCGCCATGGAAGAGTTGATCGATGAGGGAGTCATTGACGCAGTGTTGGATTTGACGACGACGGAGTTGCCCGACGAACTTTGCGGGGGACAGCTCAGCGCCGGGCCTTACCGGTTGGAAGCAGCAGGGAAGCGTGGCATTCCGCAGGTCGTTCTGCCTGGCGCCATGGATATGGTGAACTTCACCACCCCTGAGACGGTACCTTCTAAGTACGCCGACCGGCGATTCTACCGGCACAGTCCGAACACAACTCTGATGCGAACCACGGTCGAAGAGAATGCAATTCTGGGCCGCTGGGTCGGGGAGAAGCTAGCGAAGTCCAAAACGCGACCTGTGCTTATCCTGCCAGTTCGGGGGTTTTCTGAATACGACAAAGAGGGTGGAGTTTTCTACGATCCCGTGGCAGACAAAGCATTTATGGATGCCGCCACTAAGGCTCTTGGCGATCGCGGAGACGTGGTGTGTCTGGACGCGTACGTCAATGAGCGCGTCTGCGCGGAAACCGCTGTGGCACGACTGATCAGCTTGGTTTGCACACACCGCTCAAGGCAAGACAGACGTAGTTGATTCATGCCCGGAGTTGTCAGGAGGCAATTATGGTAAAGCAGTACGCGCGAAACGAAGTAGCGTCTCGTCTGCAAGCGACGCTTGCGGCCGGCAAGGCGATTATGATGGCGGGCGCCGGAAACGGGCTTTCGGCCAAGTGCGCTGAACTCGGCGGAATCGACCTGATCGTTATCTACAACAGTGGCAAATTCCGCATGGACGGGCTTCCGTCGATCGCCGGCCTGATGCCGTATGGCAATGCTAACGACATTGTGCTCGAACTCGGGGAAAGACATGTTTTTCCCGCAGTGAAGGACACCCCCGTTCTGGCTGGGGTCTGCGGAACCGATCCCACGCGCAACATGCGCCAGTTCCTGGAACATGTCCGGGACGTCGGGTTCTCGGGCGTTATCAACTATCCCACCGTAAGCCGGTTTGACGGGAACATCCGGCGGGACCTGGAGTCAGTCGGACTAGGGTTTGCGCGCGAAGTGGAAATGATTGCCTTGGCTCGTGAAACCGGCTTGTATACCACCTGCTACGTAAGAACGCCGGAAGAGAGCCGCCAAATGGCGGAAGCAGGCGTGGACTTGATTGTTCCGCACGTTGGCCTAACGACTGGGGGCACGATTGGTGCCGGTCACGCACTCCCCATGGATGAGGCGGTTAAGGCCACGCAGGCAATGATCGATGCTGCACGGGCGGTGAACCCCAACGTGATCGCGCTTGCGCACGGTGGTCCCTTCGAAGGGCCAGAACAGGTTGCGTATGTGCTGGAAAGAAGCGATGCGCAGGGCTTTGTCGGGGCCTCCAGCTTTGAACGCCTTCCAGTGGAACAAGCGATCGTAGGACTTGTGAAGGAGTTCAAGAAGCTACGCGTTGACGTCAACAAGCATAACCGTGCAGGGTAAACCAGCAGTCTGACGGACGTCAGGTTGAAGTGTTGTTGGGCTGCATTGCGGTCCAATCGGCACTGTTACGCGGCGATAACTGCCTGCTGGGAACTCTCGAGGATAGGCGGCGTGCGGGGGGAGCGTCCCAGTTGCCTAGGGTAGAGTGAGGACACACGACGAATGGTTCCTGAGCCCGGCACGGCCGATGTAATCCCTGCGCATGATGATCGAGCACTACGAACCGGGACGGGTTAGCTGCATCACCCGGAAGTCCTCACTGCGACGGCATTTCCCACTCCCGAGATCCTCGGGCGACAATCACATATTCTCTCCTGACGATTTCAATATGTTTGGCTCTCTGCCAATTTCAATATGTGGAGAGCACCCTCGCGCTCTTTTTCCGTTGGGACTGCTTGTGCCATTACATGCTTCCCCATGTGCGACTCACACATGCTCTGATCCTGCTGGGAGATTTTTTGGATGTTACCTTGATCGTCGACTAAGACCGCTTCACCTTGTTTGTCGGCACACGTTGTGTCGCACGTGTTACGGTTCTCCACCTGCGTTACGCAGGACAACCTGCAGATTGTACCGCTCAGATTCATTGGTGTGGTCGAGGTCTGGGCGTGAATTAAAGTCACGGAGCCAAGAGCGACCATCAACAGCCACGCTAATCGTTTCATCTTGTTCTCTCCTAACGGGGTTAAGAGCTACGTTTGCTTGCAGTGCATGTTTGATCGCAGGTGCTACGACCGGCACTTTGTACGACATACTTCAAGTCCGCACTCAGCCGCTGATCGGGTTATCTTCTGCATCCGGCAAGATTGCCGAACGCAGAACACTTATAAACAGCCAGGCTATTCACTTACCTTTTCACCTCGACATCGGAAAATACACTGGAGTGTAGGTCTGCAATCAGCAGATTTTGTTCCAAAGTTAAATGGCTTTTGAATCAGTCGATGCTTGTCGTGTGCCGGATGTGATAGCCGATTATTGGAACTGTACTACCAAGATTGTGAATTCAAACACACGCTCTGGAGGATTGTGTGCCGCGCGTCCGCCGACATCCAGAACGACCTCGCCGGAGCGTGCAACACGGAAACACGAGAGATGCAGAAAGCGGCGCTCCTCAACGGCTCACATTCGGGAAGATTTCACCTCACCGAAAGTGTGAATCATTCAATCTTAACTAACCGGGATTGCAACACTGTTCGGGTTGGCAAACCAAAAAGCCCTTTTCCGGTGCTCGTGTAGGTCGCAGTCGCCTTTCCGTTTTTGTGAAACTCCAGTGTCAGCGCAACTTCACTGGTTGCCAACCGATCCTTGAATCGAATAGTCGAGAAGGGGCTTGTGCTTGTGGCCTTAAGCTCTCGCCAATTGCTCTGACGATCCCGTCCGCCTGTCTCCCAACTGTAAATTCCTCGAACTTCATCTCCGCTGATAGACGTTAATAGGATGCAAAACTTGCGGATGTAGAACGTGCCTGTCGTTGGTATCCATTCGCCCGTGTACAAACCAATAAGTTCGGGGTGTTGTGTTCTATCGAATGTGACATTCTCAGGTAATGGGCAGTAGGACGGCCGCTTCGGCGTGGTTACACCGAGCACAAGGGTGGCACCCGCAATGATGACGACGATTGTCGCTAACACTCTGCTCATGGGCAACACTGCGAAGAATCTCTGCGTTTCAAAAGCCGGATGACACGGAGAATAGCAGACAACTCGTGCGGGGTTATCCCGTGGATCGCCGGCATACCGCTTGTGTCGAACAAAACGCAAGTGATCCGCTCTATTTTGCTGCGGAGTAGAAATAATAATCTGCCGTGTAGTTAACCCGCCTCTTTTCCCCTGCATGTTGAGCATCGCAGCCGATGGCAGGTGCTTTGCCGCCCTTCGTGTCAAGACGCTGGATGGTAACGACGTTACTCATGACGCCCGTGCCACTGTGATCCACGGCGTTGAGTAGTAGCCAAGGAATAGAAGCGGAGTCTGGAACGCTCTGGGCGAGGACTTTTCCTCTCACTTGACTTCCATCGGTTGATTGCCATGTCGGCCCTGCGAAGTGGGTTGCGATTTCCTTGCCCGTGTCGTCAAAGAGCTTCGCATCGGGTGCGCTCAACACCCATGCAAATTGAGAGTCGCCGCTCGGCGAAGGCTGGCAGGCGTAAACTTGATCGCCTAACGCATGTCCTCGGAACACCAAATGTCGTTCGGATGGCACTTTGATACTCTCGGGTACGGCAGGTCTGTCCTGTGCCAACGCATCCCGACAAAATACGGTTACGAAAATCAGAATGCCCAGCGAGAACCATCTTGCGCACGTAGCGCGGTTATGCGACTGCCCACCGAGGGTCAAGCCTACGCTCTGCATGTCGCCGTGGCTCATGGCAAACTCCTTGCAAGAATGTGAACTCATGCATTTCGATATATGTCTCGACACGGGAGATGCCTGCGATCTAAGGCATCCCCGCCATCGTGCCGCAGCAGGTCGAAAGCGTAAAACCGAGGCTCCCGTGCCGGAACAGCAGGTCTTTGAACTGGGTTTTGCCATGGCGGACGAGGGCAACGATCTCGCCGTCGAGAATCGCCGACCCAGCACAGAGTTCAGCAGGCAGGCTCATTGATGCGGGGGGCGCTCACGCGCCCTTGGGTCGCCAAGTAAGAGCGGAATGCTTGCTCCGAGCGAGTATGCGAACGAGTTCATAGCGGGCCAAACAAAGAAAATCTGGTTGACGCCAAGCACATCATCGGGGCTGCTTTCTCCGTGCAATAAGGGAAAAATGTCCATCATTGTGCGATCCCAGCTACGAGTTATCCAATAGAAGTCTGCCATGAGCAACGCTAGCAACAGAGTGCCTGACAGCCATGTTAAGCATGCCAAGGAACTGCGTGAACGCCAATTCGCGATGAGCCCGAGCAGCAGTCCAGCCCACCAGATAAATGGGCTGTACCACATCAAGAGATTCGAGTTGCTGGAAGCTGAGTCAAAGCCAGTAGCCCGTACGAGCAGCACTCCTGCGAAGTCAGCGCATAATCCGCAGCCGAGCAGGGCGGTCATGCTGTGCAGAAAAAAGGCTCCAGCGGACGTAGAACAACCTTCGGGAGAGTTTGTCTTCGTGAACATTTGGGACTCCAGCGCTCACGAAATGACCGATTCGAACATTACGGATCAACGCTCAATCAAGCGAGTCTAGCACTTCTCCGGCAAAAGGCGACCAAAGGACATGTCCAGCGAGGAGCCGTTCGATTACTACCAATTTGCCCTCTCCACTAGTGGTTCGGCGCAAGCGGTAGCGTCTGCACACACGGGAAGGACTGTACGGCAAGCTGATATGGACCGTGCTGCCTCCTGCCAAAAAAAGCCCACTTACATACAATACTCACAGGATAGGCCGGCGAGAGCCGGAAATAGACCGCCAACCTTCAGGATCGTCCTTCCGGTGTCGTTAGGGACGATCTGCTTGACGCTGCCGTTGCGGCATGAAATAGTCAGGGGCATGATTCCTTCGCCGCGCCGTATCGTCATCGGGTTATTTTTGATCGTGATCGTGGTGCTTTCCTCCACTGCGTTCGGGGCCGAGATACGGGTCTTTTGTACCTTCGGACTTCAGGGAGCAATCACTCAATTGGCCCCCCAGTTTGAGCGCGAGACCGGCAATAAGCTCATTCTTACCTTCGGGTCCACTGGCGGCGTTGCTGCGCGTGCCAAGAACGGCGAACCTTTTGACGTGATCATCGTCTCAGATACAGCGATGGCGGGTCTCGTTAAGCTGGGAAAGGTGGTTGAACAAGGCCGTACGGACATCGCTCGGGTTGGTATCAGCGTAGCGATTCGTCCGGGAGCTTCACGTCCTGACATAAGCTCGGTAGAATCTTTTAAAGCAGCTTTGCTGGCGGCAAAGTCCATCTCGTACACCAACCCCGTTGACGGCGGCTTTAGCGGAGTTTATTTCGCAGAACTCATCAAGCGGCTCGGGATCGCGGAAAAGCTTGCACCTAAGACCAAGCTCGCCCGGGGTGGTACTTCGTCGGGAGTGCTTGTCGCCTCTGGCGAAGCCGAGATTGCGATCCAGACGACCAGCGATCTTGTTCCTACTCCTGGCATCGAGATCATCGGCCCCTTGCCTGCGGAGATACAGAACTTCACGGTTATCTCGGCGGGGATTGGTGCCGAGGCTGCTGACCCGGCTGCTGCCAAACGATTGATCTTGTTGCTCTCTTCGCCGACAGTGTATCCGGTCCTTCGAGAAACAGGACTGCAGCCTCCGAAATAAGAGATCCCCAGCACCTACACGCTGCTGCTCTCATCAGCAACGGATGCCGTCATTCGGATTGGGCGAGATTGGAGGGCAGGAGTGGACCACATGTTCGAACTTGCCACCCGGATCTTCTGCGATACAGACTTAGCCTTTCGCTTGGCACTTGCCGCCACGACGGAGTTATCCATTCTTAATCTCCTGATTGGGGGGATCCAGTACGACGATGGCCGCTTCTCCAGATAACAATTACTATCGGGGAAGGTTAGAGGCAAGCCAGCAATTGTATAATGCGTACGCTCGGGATCTCAAAATGGAATTCCGGCATGGAGGCTTCGATGTATCGACATCGCATTTCAACTCTCATCCTGGGAATCACGCTTGTCGTGGCTGGGGTCGCCCCGCTGCGGGCCCAGACCGGCAAGATCGAAGTGCTCTGGCTCGGTCAATCGGCAACGAGGATCACGACGCTCAGCGGGAAAGTGATCGTGATCGACCCATTTCTGACGCAGAATCCGAAAACGCCGCCGCAGTACAAGAACCTCGATGCGCTCGGCAAGGTGGATCTCATTCTGGTGACGCATGCCCACGGTGATCATCTGGGTGACGGGGTTGAGCTGGCGAAGAAGAATAAGGCGCCCCTCTGGGGTCCGGCGGGGCTCGATCAGTCACTGCAGACGCTCGGCCTCTTGACACCCGATCTGGCGCCACGGATGAACACAGGTGGCACCATCACACCTCTGGGTCCGGACATCAAAATCACTATGGTGCATGCCGAGCACAGTTCCGAGCTCGTCTGGCGGAACCCGGCAACCGGCAAAGACGAAACCCTCGTTGGGGGAGAGCCGGGTGGGTTTATCATCGAATTCGAGAACGGCTTCAAGCTCTACCACATGGGAGACACGGCGCTCTTTGGCGACATGAAGTTCATCGCCGAGTACTACAAGCCAGATCTGATCATGATTCCTATCGGCGGGCACTTTGTCATGAGCCCCAAGGACGCCGCCTACGCGACCAATCAGTACCTGAAGCCGAAGTTCGCGATCCCGATTCACTATGCAACCTTCCCACAGTTGAAAGGGACGCCGCAGGAGTACATAAAAGCGCTCGGCACGACCTCGACGAAAGTTTTTCCGATCAATCCGGGAGACAAGTTAACCTTTTGATGATGGGCGCGAAGTCACGCTGCCGTTTCCGGCGGCACGCCCCACAAGACATGCAGGCCCGATCGGTGAGAACAAGCCGAGCTAATCTAAAAATTTCCTCGCCCGGCGATGGTGCAGCAGCAGTCTGAATTTTAGGAGATGACCTTATTCTATTGTCTCAGCATTCTATTGGCTCAGCCGCGTGATTATTTCGATTCGCGCTCGATCGCCCATAAGAACAGGGCGAGCTTCCCTTGCGGACTTATTTCAAGCCTAGCTCGCCATTGTACTGTTGGGTAATCCCGTAACACTCACAGGCGGAGTCTTCAAGTTTCTTGCGGTTCACGATCTTCACTGCGCCACGGGTGTACTCGATAAGTTTCTTTTTCTGCAAGATACCGGCTGCCAAGCTCACGCTAGGCCTATCTGTCCCTAGCATCGTTGCGAGATAATCATGGGTGATGGGCAGCGACCCCGAATTCACCCTGTCCTGAGTCATGAGCAACCACCGTGCAAGACGCTGCCTAACATCGTGCAGCCGATTACATGCGGCTGTTTGTGCAACCTGCATTCCCTGAACAACTGCATAGCGGCTCAACATCCATTGCAGGTGTGGAGCGGATTCCAAAGTGTTTTGTAAAGCTGCGACCTCTACCCGAAACCCATCCCCCGAGATTTGTACCACCGCTTGCAGCGGGCTCCTGCTCAGACCAACAGACGCCGGTGTTCCTGTAAAGCCCTCATTCCCAACTATGCCGGCCTCGGCGGTCCTTCCATCTTTCATCACGACTACGAGAGAAATCATGCCTCGATTCAGGAAATACACAAATTCCAGCTTTCCCCCTCCCTCGTGAAGGATCGTATGGGTTGGCAAGCTGACATACTCGAGATGAGGACGAAGTGAGGTGTAGTCGCTATCGGACATCGATAGAAGTATCAGGTTGCTGACGGGCTTTCCTTCTGTATTCGTCCGCTCGCCAGACTTCACGCCTTCGGGGCTTTTGCTTTCCACGCACGCGCCTTAAGACAACTGGAATCACAGCCGAAAACCTCTTCTGGACACGGGAAACAGGAATCCTGCTTACTCGCGCCACGCGGAAAATCATACATTGTTCCACCAAACGATTCGGTAGTGCACCCTACTCAGTAGGATATCCTACGCTGACTTTATCGCAGGCCTTCGCGCAGGCATCGTAACGCACGCACGCGACCAACAGAAGCAGCCCCTATTTTAAACGAGGCCCGAAATGGAGTCCGCGCGGTAAATCTTCCACGTATGTAGGATATCGAACAGACATTCACATTAGCGGCACAGGTAGACTTCGTCAGCCTCCCTGCACAGCCCGCCGCAAGACTGGGTGATCACTCGCGAGCACTAGGCATGGGATCATACAGCGTTTGGGGTACGACGAGGGCCGCCATGAGTCGGGAGTTGGTATGGATTAACCAGCCGCGTTTTGCGGGTTGGGGCTGCTCTGAATGCGCCTGGGTCTTCAACCCTTCTAGCGCTCTCGCTGGCAAATCTTTCGACGAATTGGTGCAGAACTTTGCATTGCAGCGCGACAAAGAATTCACATCGCATGTTTGCTCCGCTCACCCAAAAGCTAAGGGCACAAGGAGCAAAAACGCTGAACAATCCAAACTGTCGTAACCGTCGATAACTGGTCACATCGCGAGCTATGCGCGATGGATCCTAAAGTGACAGACGGATTCGCTCGTAACCTGCTGAAAACAAATGTCACTTTTGAATGGTCGGGGCGAGAGGATTTGAGCCTCCGACCCACTGCGCCCAAGGCAGGTGCGCTACCAGGCTGCGATAATCACCTTTAGAATCAGTTGTTTATGCGGTTTCCCTCCATGTTCGACCCCATGTCTGGAGGAATCGCAATGCCCGGTTTTCAGCAGTTCATCCGTGAGCTTGTTTGGGACTCAAGCCCATTGACGAGCGGCTGTCCATCATGGGAGACGGTAGCCCGAGCACCTATTGGGCGGGAAAGGCAAAGAAGACCGAAAAGCATGTGCCCGACCGCCCGCCTCTGGCGACGGTGCGCAGCCGGAGCAACCCATCGTTGTTCTCAATGATGCCGGAAATAATCCATAACCCCAATCCGGTTCCTCCTTCTCCCTTGGTCGTGAAGAACGGATCGAAAATCTTGTCTCGTACATCAGCCGGTATCCCCGGCCCGTTATCGGCAACTGTTACCCGCAGCCCACGTCGCCCTTGCCGCCAGTCCCGGCTGGCGTAGGCATGAAGCCTTATCTTCCCGTTCTTGCCGATGGCTTCAATCGCATTGCCGATCAGATTGGCAAAAACCTGTCGCATCTCGCCCGGCAAGCCAATGAACTCTCCCTCGAAGTCCACCTGTTTCTCAACTCGGATGCCAGCCGACTCGATCTTTCTCTCATAGAGCGCAAGCACGTTGTCGAGAATTTCCCCGATTTTGATAGGCACCGGGTTCTTCGCCTCACGTTGGAACGACAGCATGTGCCGGGTCATCTGCGTGACGCGAGCCAATTCTTCCCCCGCCAGTGAAGCGTGTTGCCTCACCGGCTCGGGTGCATTAGGAACCTGATTGATTAGGTAGAGTAATGCACCCACGGTGTCCAAAGGATTGTGTATCTCGTGGGCCAGAGTCGAGGCCATCCGTCCCGTCAGTGCTAATCGCTCACTGTCGCGCACGGCTTTCTCGGCCCGTCGCTTCTCAATGATGTCGTGGAAAACCAGCACGACACCTGTGATCTGGCCGTCCTTGTCTCGAATAGGCGCACCGCTATCCTCGATGGGGAGTTCCGTCCCGTCACGACTTATCAGAGCAGTGTGATTGGCCAGTCCCACCACCTGTCCGATCTGGATTACCTTGGTGACCGGATTCTCCAGCTTGATTCGCGTTACCTCGTTGACGATGTTGAAGACCTCTTCCAGATCACGCCCTTGGGCTTCGGTGAGCGACCATCCCGTCAACTTTTCCGCAACTTCATTCATGAACATGATTCGGCCATTGGCATTGGTTGAGATCACGGCATCGCCAATGCTCCGCAAGGTAGTAGACCAACGCTCTTCGCTTGCACGTAGCGCCTCTTCCGCCTGCTTGCGGTCGGTAACATCACTCGCTGCACCAAACCATTCGATGATTTCGCCGTTTGTATCCAGCAGCGGAATCGCACGCGAGAACGTCCACCCCACATTGCCGTCCACCCGCAAGACCCGGTGCTCCAGTTCGAATATGCTCTTAGTCCGGATAGCTTCGTTGATGGTCGCCCATACGAGCGGCTGATCATCCACCGGAATGTATTTCTCAACCCATGTGCCACTTGGCGCTTCCGCGTCGGGGATAAAATCCTTGCCAACCAGATGGCGCATCTCGCGCCAATCCGCACTCATGCGATACACCACATCCGAACTGGTCGTCACCAAAGCCCGGAAGCGTTCCCCGCTCTCCCGTAGCGCCTCTTCCGCCTTCCTGCGTTCCTCCCAAACGGCCTCGCTTTTTTCATAAGCTGCCAATCGACGCCTGTTGCGGTGATACAGTTCGGCGACAACAGAGACGCATACCCCCATGGCGCAGAAGATGGCCAAGCCAATGGCATCGGAGGTTCGAGTGATTGTGAACTGCCCCTTTGGCGGAAGTACCCAGTAGTCCGTCACCAGTGCGGCAACCGCAGTCGCCCACACACCAGCCCAGAGGCCAGATAGCATCGCCACCAAAAGCACTACCGGATAAAAGAGGATGTAATGCGGCAACTCGCCGTACCGACGCTCCAACGCCTCGCGTATAAGAAACGCGAGCAAGACCGCTATCACCGCTACGAGGTAGCGAGGCAATAGGCTTTTCAGGGAACGTGGAGTTGCAACAGTGCTGGCAGTTTCAGCGCGGCTGCGGTCGTTAGGTTGCATAGCAAAGGCCGAGCTAAGAGTCAGTTTGCTGGCGACATGAATCTACGTGAGCAGGAGCTTCCGAACAAGCGAGAAGTTGCTGCACTGCCGCAAAGAAGGTTTTAGGGTGTTCGCCCTTGACGGCATAGGCATCTACCCACCGCAGTTCCTCTTCCGGAAGGTTCATGTAAGCGGAGAACAACAGAATTCTTACCGCTGGATCGCGACGCTTGAGCGCAGCAGCGACCTCCGCTCCATTCATTTCCGGCATGCCGTAGTCGAGGACGACAGCAGGGACTCGATGACGAGCAAATAGTGCCAGTCCTTCGCGTCCACAGCACAGAGGCCACGAAACTGCTCTCTATCCGCGCTCAATTTACGCCTTCCAGGTCGCGCTAACTAGGGAATCCAATCGGTCTTGCAGTCCCTTTACCCACTTCGCAAAATGGCGAGAGCGCGAGCGACAACAGCAGGAACCCGAAGAGTGAAGACGCCACAATCACGAGGGCATACACCGTTGCTGAAGTTGCCGCACTGACCGGATTCTCGTGGCAAACGGATTACGCGGATGTTTGAAAGGGAAAGCGCGTGCTCATTCTGGAGCGCCAGGAGGCGATGCACAAGCGCCGAGTGTGACGGAAGCCCGAAAGTCCTTGCGGTAATTAACCCCTGCCTTACAATTTCAGCCCGGAAGGAATCCCGCGTAACCGCTTGATTCTAAGATTGGTCGGGGCGAGAGGATTTGAACCTCCGACCCCCTGCGCCCAAGGCAGGTGCGCTACCAGGCTGCGCTACGCCCCGACTGTATTGATTATAACGAATTGTTGGTCAAGTTCATCAACCCGAGTCATCTGCGGATTGATTAGCATAATCGTCATTCCTTGGTAGAGCGGCCGGGGCTCCTATCGAGCCAGGTTCGGAAGGGCAGTTTTACCGGGTACAATGTCTCCGTGCCCATTTCTGATGACCTTCCCGATAAAGCCGGTGGGCCGCCGATGGAACCTGAGCCTCGCTACAACTCCGACGGCCCGCCGATGGATGTTCCGCTCGAAAGCAGGCCCGGCTTTTCTGAGTCCGAAGATTTTCCAGTCTGGAGTGGCGGAGAACTCGTTGTCATCGTAGTGGTGCTGTTTCTTGCGCTGTTTATGGCCGACAGCCTTGCCTTGCTGATTGCGAATTCCGTATCCGGCATCGCACGGGGAAATGCGCGAGCGCTCGCGTCGGACCCGTGGGTTGCGGTTCCGGCGCAGGGCGTCGCCTATCTAGCGACGGTGGGGTTCATCGCTAGAGTCATCAAGCGGCATCGTCGCGGCCGCTTTTTGCAGGCGGTCCACTGGCGCTTTCCAGCCAAATGGCTGAAGTTTCTTTTGGGCGGCATGATTCTGGCGGTTCTGATCCAGGCACTCTCGGTGAAACTGCCGATTCCGAAACAGATGCCGATCGACCAGTATTTCCAATCCACGTCCGGCGCCTGGATGATGGCGGGATTTGGCACTCTCGTGGCGCCATTTTGCGAAGAGCTGTTCTTCCGCGGATTGTTGTTTCCGATTGTGTTGCGCCGCATTGGAATGCTCGCCGCCGTGGTGGTCACCGCCGCTTTATTTGCATTCATCCATGCTGCTCAACTAGCGCACGCGTGGGCGGCCGTGAGCATGCTTTTTGTGGTGGGTCTCGTGCTCACAATCGTAAGAGCTCGGGCGCACTCACTGGCGGCTTCAGTGCTGGTGCACGCAGGCTATAATCTGGCATTGTTCGCGCTGCTCTACGTGGGCACCGCCGGATTTCACGATTTCACGCGGCTCGGCCAGTAAGAATCGGCGGTCCCGCCCCAGCGACGGTGAGAGCAGCCGTCGCCGCTGACTTCTGAAGCGCGGTTCGTGGTATCTTTTCCTTCATCATGGAAAACGCACGCCAGCAACTATTACGACTTCTTGCAACGCTCTCGTTTAAACTTGGTCACTTCAAGCTTACCAGCGGCGGTACGAGCGACTATTACGTTGACTGCCGATTGACGACGCTGCATGCCGAAGGTGCGCGTAACACCGCTCGCGCCATCTTGGATGAAATTGAGCGTCATGGCTGGCGTCCGGATGCAATCGGGGGAATGACATTGGGAGCCGACCCCATTGTGACGGCCGTGGCCATGCTATCGGCGCAGCTACAGCAAGCGCGAGCCGCAGGCAGTCTGCAATTGCCGAGCCCGGGGCTGATTCACGGTTTCCTGGTGCGTAAGGCGGAGAAGGCTCACGGCATGGGGCAGAGAATAGAAGGCTATCGTAAGCAGGGAGCGCGGGCGGTCATCGTCGACGACGTTTGCACCACGGGCGCATCTACGATCAGCGCGATTCAGGCGGCGCGCGAAGCCGGCTTTGAGGTCGTTGGCGTGCTCTGCCTGGTGGAGCGGCAAGAGGCGCATGGACGCAATGCGGTCGAAAAGGCCGCGTCTCCAGCCCCGTTCGTCAGTCTGTTCACGGACAACGACGTTCGGCAGGAACATTTGCAGCAACTCGCGGCCGAAGCGAAAGTCACATCTTAGTTCCATTTTGGGAATGAGCCAGCTCCCATCCCCAGCTTGGCTACAACGGGGCACCCGGCAGCCGAGCATCGGGCGGGAAATTGGCGCAGAATGCTATTGTTGTTCACACCAGGGAGAGCTCTCGATGAATGTTGGCAAACTCGGACTGATCATGATTGTGGTGAAGGACATGGAGCGCAGCGTCGCTTTCTATCGCGACGTGCTTGGTCTCGATCTGTTGTTCAAACAGAGCAACTGGAGCCAGTTCGACGCCGGCAATATTCTGATCGGCCTGCATCCGGAAGGCGAGGAAGTGAAAGTCAGTCCCACCTCAGGCTTCACATTTGGGATTTATGTGGATGACATTGTGAAAACGGCTTCCGAGTTGAAGCGGCGGGGCGGCCACTTCGGAATCGAACCTCGTGAGGAGCCTTTTGGGCGATGGGGTTTGTTGCGCGATCCCGACGGGTACGGAATCCAGATCATTGAAATGGCACGGGGCTATCGCGAGTTGCACAAGCTCGATTAAGCGTGCCGGCAGCTCTCCGGTTCCGCCGTGGACGCCGATGTTCCCAGATGAGACTTTTTGAGATAGCTCCTTTCGGGTGAACATCTTCAGGGCTATCGATGGGCATCTATTACAGAGGAGAGTTTCAGGATTTTGGGTAGCGCACAGGTGAGCTCATGAACTGCTTTCCTTTTGATTTCCTTCAGCCTCGGTTGCGCTTGTTGATGGCGTGGTTATTGCTGATGCTTGCTGCCGTGCCGCTTGCCGCCGAGACATGTCAAGAAGCCGGAGAAATTGATTCAGCCACGCGCTCGGCGATTGAAAGCACGGCGAAGAGTTTCCTTGGGATGTCCGTCGGCGGCGACGTAGCCGGAATGCGGGCCGCGTCCATGCCAAGTTTGGCCGCGAATTTTGGCGGCATCGAGCAGGCTGTTCTCGAAAACAAAGCCGGATTGGCCGGCCCGGCGGTAATCCGCAAGACGTACCTGCTGGATGTGACAGGCACCGCTCCGGTCGAGCGCGCCGAGTTCTTTTGCGGCGTCTTCGGCGCCAACGGCAATACCGCGAACAGCGCTGGATTTGTGCTTCCCAACCTGGCGCCGGGGCGCTACGCCGTGGTCATTATCGATATCAATGGACCCAAGGAACCGTACATTTTGTCCGAGATCCTCCAGCAACTGGGCGGCGTCTGGAAACTAGCCGGATATTACGCCAAGTCGGGGCACGTGGCCGGACATGATGCGGACTGGTATGCGCAGAAGGCCCGCGAGTTCAAGCAGAAAGGGCAAATCCACAACGCCTGGTTCTACTTTTGGGAGGCGAGGGATCTGGCGTCTCCTGTTCCGTTCATGAGCACCCTCAAGCTGGACAGGCTTTACGAAGAAGCCGAGCGGGTGAGACCCAGCGACATGCCGACGGACGGCCAGGTTTCAATTGCCATGGGGACGCGTGCGGTCAAACTGCTGGCGGCTTTCCCCATTGTCGTTAACGATCAAATGGCCCTCGTGGTGAAGTACCAGTCGCCGGATATCTCGAATACAGCACAAACTTTCGAGGACAACACCGCGCTTATGAAGACTCTGGTAGTGAAATATCCTGAGCTCCGCGATGGGTTTAGCGCGATCGTTGTACGGGCCGTGGCGCCAAATGGGCAAGACTATGGAACGCTGCTGGCGATGAAAGACATCAAATAATGGAGTATTCGAGTTCGCTTTTCCCCTCAGTTAGTTAGCGCGGCTTTGACTGATCATACCGACGGCCTATAATGGTTTCTACGTCTC
>JBEKQP010000043.1:0-24317 GCA_049519595.1 Candidatus Korobacteraceae bacterium
GCTCGGTAATTGGGCTATCTAATTGTCGGTGTTTCTCGGACGAGTGAGGCAGGGTGTTACGGTCGCCGATGCCTAAGGCGGGTCGAAAAAAAGAGACATTCAAACGCATATTAAGAGTACCACAGTCGAAGGCAGCGTGCTGCCGGGTTGGGTGAGGAACGAATATCACAGCCCGAGTCAATCCCGTCGCGCCGATTTCCTGTCAATGAAAACGCCTTTATTTGCGGGGGCCTGAGATCGGCGAGAGGCCGTTGTCGTTCTCCGCATCCTTTCCCACTTGTGTCCCGTATTTCACCCCGCAGTGAAATGCTCCGTATAGGATGTTCGCGTCTACCAACGCCGACAAGAGATAAGCCAGATAGAGTTCAGCCGCGGCCTCCGATTTGTGCTAAGAGAAGAGTCCCTTAGAAGGACGCTTAAATGGCGATTATGGTTGAGATGCGAACCGACAAGGGCCTCGTTTTCTTAGGCTCCGGCGTGCTAACCGGGAAAGAGTTGATAGAGGTTAGTCAAAGGTTCGGAGAATTCACCTTGTCTTCAGAAACAAGCTTGTCTGTTGCCTTCGGTTGCTTACGCTCATTGAAGCAGGGGCAGTTGGTACGGTGGAAAATGAACAGAATGACACACAATAGAACACACCCCCAACAGAATGGGGCCATATCTTGACCAATGTAGCCGCCGAGAACTTTCAGCACATCGTCAATCATTGTTCACCTGCCACCTTCATCCAAGGCGGCGTCAGTTTGCCATCGTTATGATCTGGGGCACAACGGTACAGGAGTAACTCGCGTCCAGGTTACTGGTCATACGATCCGGCGAAATTCTTGGCGATTTGTGTTTCCGTGCAACTGCGTGCCAGTGCAGGGCTGCGAGTTTCTTGAAGGAACGCCGTAACCCAGGTATGTGGCAATTTATGGCGACGGGAGAATAAAACGAGGTTTTCCCGTCAACGAGCCGCAAATCACCTTTTCAAATAGGTAATCTCGTTGGGAAATTTCGTAAGCGCTTCCAGACCGCGTGATCTAACAACACATGTATTCTCCACTCCCACCACGCCTACATCAGGGAATAGAAATTTCGGCTCTATGGCGACAACCATCCTTTCTTCGAGTCGCGTGTCAATACCTTGGCCAATTACCGGCCATTCATCAAGTTCAATGCCGATCCCATGGCCGACGAACCTTGCCTTTTCGCCGTATCCCATGTAGTGATCGCCGAATCCGGCTTGGGTGGCCAGATCTCGAGTAGCAGCAAACAGCTCCGAGCACCGCGCACCAGGCGTGGCATTTTCCCTCAAGTACTGCTCGATCCTGAGCGCGGTATCAAAGGCCTCGGCCAAGCGTTCTGGAAGCTCGCCACAAACGAATATCCGGGTTTGATCGGCCATATACCCGTCGTGCACTCCCGCAAAATCGACCATGATCGGCTCGTTAGGAGCGAGGAGTTTTCTCCCTGCACCTTGAGGGAATGAAGGATTAAGGCCGCTGCCACCGGTGGCACTGTCAGGGTAACTAGGGGTAGCAAGGTTCGCACCCGACATCACATGACCGTAGAACACTTCCTGATTGAAGCTTCTTACCCGAACGAAGCCTTGGTGCCCCAGGCTGCGGTAATAGCCCTCGAGCCTTCCCGCGAAGGAAGACTCGCTGATCCCGAGCTCCAGAAACTCCGGTACTTTCGCGAACAGGCGGTCGCTCATGACGGCGGCCTCCTGTAGCTTGCCAAGCTCGTACTCCGACTTGATCATCCGGATCTGACGGATCAGGGGAGAGACATCAACGATCTCTGATTCTGGAAACATAGCCCGAAAGCGTAGATAGTGATTGGCGGGCACAACATCCAGTTCCATTCCGATCTTTCGGATTTGACGGAAATTCAAACGGATGGTTTCGGGCAACTCTTTTGACCTGGGAAATTTCTCGACCAGAGACAGCCGGCTTTCACGACGCGCCCGGTCGAAGCTCTTTCGCGCGAGCAGGACGGATTCGCCGGACGCGGGTATCAGCAAGTGCCCGTCCTGTCCCGTCCCGGAAAAGTAGAAGATGTCCGCTCGTTGCAGGATGATCGCACCATCGATTCCTTTGTCCTGGAGCGACCGCTGCAGTCGGTCTTTCCGGGTCACGAGTTCCTCAGCGGGCGTGATGTGCAAGTTGTAGCTCCTTCCCACGGCCTGCTGCCGTCAGCCCTTCGTTATCCATGTTGGCGACAAACCATGTAAGTCTTTGTTAAGAGAAAACACCCCTGAGGCGCACTCCGGAGAGCGGACCATTTCTGCCTACGATGGCAATCAGGCTAGGGTTTGCACGTCGCCACAAACGCTGAGTGCCTGGCCTGAAATGTTGCGTCCCGCAGGCGAACACAAAAACAACGCTGTCGCGGCTATATCGTCCGCCGTGACCATGCGCTTCAGCGAGGCCCGGTTGGTGAGTTCGGCTTCGATTTCGCTATAACTCACCTGTGCGAGTTCCGCGCGGGCGCGTATAACACCCTCTTGCCGTGGCCCTTCAACAATGCCTGGTAATATGGCATTGACGCGGATACCGGCAGGTCCGAGCTCGATCGCCAAGCTTTTTGTCAGTCCGATCACCGCCCATTTCGATGCCGCGTACGGCGTTCGGTTAGGGAAGCCAAGCCGCCCCGCGAGCGAGGATAGGTTGATGATTGCGCCATCCTTTGCCTCGCGCAGCATCGGTACCGCCAGACGGGTGCAGTAGTACTGCCCGTTCAGATTCACGTCAATGGTGCGCCGCCAGTCATTCGGCGAAATCTGCTCGATTCCGCCGGTCGGTCCGGCTATCCCGGCATTGTTCACCAGAACATCGAGCCCACCGAGCGACCGCCGCACATCTTGAAAGAGCCGTTCGACATCGGCTTCGGCGGAAACGTCGGCAACCGTGCTGCTCACCGTCGGAAGCTCTTTTGCGCATTGCGCCAGAGCCTCCCCGGAAACGTCGCAGATATGCACGCGCGCGCCGCACTCGGCAAACGCACCGGCAATCGCCCGGCCTATGCCGGAGCCGCCAGCGGTCACCAGGACGCGCAACCCCCTCCTAATGTTGGCCTGTAACATGATCTTTCCCACACGCTCCTTGATAATTGCTGATGGTATCTTCTCCCGCCAATATCAGATCTCAACAAAGAATAATGCCGCGGAGAGTTTTGCGCTCTGCGTTTCTTGCCAAAAACGTATGAACTATTCTTCACCCCAGCGGCCATAGCCGAGTCTTTTGACTTTGAAGGCGGGAGAATTCTACACCCATCCGGGCCGCAACTGCACTGTGCCGGGCGAGCGGAAGAACCCTGGGGCCGCACATTCATCAGAAATCCATGGACAAACTGATGCTGAATCATTTCGCGCACTTTCTGAAAGTCACAAACACGCAGAAGCAGCGTGGGGATGAGGCCGGGTTGAGTTCGGATGATAGGAGTGTGCGATCGAATGGCGTTGACTTTTGGAGGGCAGGGCTACAAAATCATGGATCACCAAGACGGATATTAAGAGTTCGCAAAAGGGGAATGTGATTCTCAGCGCGAAGGTCTACCCGCAGCTCCTCCGCGTTCGTTTGGTAAACGAAGGTTTTCGCTTTCCCAACGCTTGCGTGTAGTTGAGTAGAGGCCGCGACGGAGGTGGAATGTTGAGCGGAGTCGTTGTGCAGGTCGTGATCAACGGGATTTTGGTGGGCGGTTTCTACGCGCTAATGGGCATGGGCCTGAATGTGATATTTGGCGTCATGAAGATTGTCAACTTCTGTCAGGGCGAACTGTTGATGGTTGGCATGTACCTGACCTATCTGTTCACCAGCACTTTCGGCCTGGATCCTTATCTATCGTTGCCGTTGGTCGCTGTCATTATGATGTGCCTCGGAGCTGTCATCCAGCACGGCCTGATCACGCCCTTGCTTGGCGCAGCCAATGATTCCAACCTTATTTTTATGACGGTTGGCCTGATGATGCTGATGCAAAATCTGGCCCTGGTACTATTTAAGTCCGACTACAGAACAGTACAGACCGGATATTCGCTGAAGAATATTCATTTGCTCGGGCAGGTGGTTAGTCTGCCGAAGCTGATCAGCTTCGGCGTCCTGATCTTTGTAACGTTCATGTTGTACGCGTTCCTGATGAAATCGGAAACCGGCAAGAAGATTAGAGCCACCTCCCAAAATCCGATCGGGGCGCGGTTGGTAGGGATCAACATCAATCGGATGTACATTCTGTCGTACGCAATTGGCGCGGCCTTGGCTGGGATCGCCGGTACCTTGTTGTTGCCCTTCTACTACGTCTTCCCGATGGTCGGGGCTACTTTCACTTTGCGTGCCTTTGTGGTTGTGGTCCTAGGTGGACTTGGGAGCATCAAGGGCGCTTTTGTGGGTGGGATCGTTCTGGGCCTGCTTGAAACCATGGGAGCTTTCGTCGTGGGGCCGCAGTTTAAGGACTCGGTTGTGTTTCTGACCTTCCTCGCAATCCTGATATTGCGCCAGCATTTTGTGTCGAGGGCGAGGTGACCGGGTGGGACCTTTGCGATCATTCCGTGTCGAGCTTTCTCTGTTAGGCGTTTTGCTGCTGGTTCCTTTCTTCATTGCGGCGCCATACATTCTGCACGTGTTCATCATGCTGTTCTATGTGGCAATGCTCGCAGTTGCCTGGAACATTCTCGGTGGACTGACTGGTCAATTCTCCCTCGGGCACGCCGCTTTTATGGCAATGGGGGCATATACGTCCACACTGCTATTGATCGAGTTCAACGTGACTCCCTGGATTGGCATGATCGTTGGAGGAATGCTCGCTGGTGTAACAGCCGCTATCATTTTTTATCCGTGTTTCGTCCTCCGGGGACCTTATTTCGCGTTGGCCACTATCGCCTTCGCCGAAACCTTTCGTAATCTGTTTACGAATTGGGGGATGGTCGGCAAGGCGCAGGGCATTCTGCTGCCAATGGTCGATCGGTCCTGGTACAATTTCCATTTTTTCGGCAAATTACCTTATTACTACATTGGGTTGGCGCTGCTTCTTGTTATCTACGGGAGCTTTGCAATCCTGGAGCGCTCCCGTATTGGCTATGCCTTCAAGTGTGTTCGAGAAGACGAAGACACCGCCAGCGCGATTGGCATCAATGTGGTCAGGTACAAGCTCTTGGCGGCATTCCTGAGCGCGGCTTTCACCGCCGTTGCCGGAGCGTACTATGCGCAGTACGTTCGCTACATAGAGCCTGACCTCATGCTGGGCGGTTATTCTATCGAGATCGTGTTGCCGGCGATTATCGGCGGTATCGGAACCGTCGGCGGTCCGCTACTCGGCGCCTTTCTTTTGATGCCCATCTCGGAATATCTTCGCGTCATGCTAGGAAACACAATTCCGGGGGGGCATCTGATCGCATACGCCGTGATCCTGATCCTGATCATACGGGTGAAGCCGTTGGGCCTGGTCGGCTGGCTAAACGGGCTGAGGTGGTATCGGCAACTAAGCGGAGCAAAGCTCGGCGTGGTTGAGGTGATGAAGAAATAATGTTGCAGATTCAGAGTGTATCGAAGAAGTTTCGCGGACTGCAGGCGCTGAACGATGTGACTTTCTCGGTTGAGGAGAAACAGATAGTGGGTCTGATCGGCCCGAACGGAGCCGGCAAGACTACGCTGTTCAACGTGATCAGCGGTTTCTACCCACCTTCTGGCGGACACATCGTATACAAGGGCACGGACGTGACGACACAGCAACCGTTCCAGCGCTGTGCGCTCGGCATGGCGCGTACCTTCCAGATCATGAGGCCGCTGCCCTATATGTCCGTTCTGGACAATGTTATCGCCGGATCAATGTTCGGGCGGAATCACTCGCGCAACGTCGCCGTGGCGGGACCACACGCCCTCGGCATACTGGAATTCACGGGGCTGCTAAAAAAG
This sequence comes from Candidatus Korobacteraceae bacterium, assembly GCA_049519595.1. GTDB lineage: Bacteria > Acidobacteriota > Terriglobia > Terriglobales > Acidobacteriaceae > CAWBRT01. Next base: position 5,892 of record JBEKQP010000043.1, read on the forward strand.
CAGAACGTACTGGCCAAAGAGCTTGGCACAGCCGATCGGAAGCGGCTGGAACTGGGGCGCGCCTTGGCAGCCAAACCCGATCTGCTGCTGCTGGATGAGGTGATGTCTGGCCTCAACCACACGGAAACCGAAGAGTGCGTCACTTTGATCCGGGAAATCAACAAATCCGGGGTGACGATCCTGCTCATCGAGCACATTATGAAGGCCGTGGTAACGCTCTGCGAAAAGATCGTCGTGCTTCACCACGGCGAAAAGATCGCCGAAGGATCTGTGGACGCTGTCATGAGCGACCAAACCGTAATTGACATTTACCTCGGGAAAGACGATGACAAGGCCCTTACAAGTACAGTCCATTAATGTGGCATATGGTGAGATTCAGGCGCTGTGGGATGTGAGCTTTGAAGCCAGCGCCGGAGAAATCATCTGCATCGTCGGCGCCAATGGTGCTGGCAAGACAACGCTAGTGCGTGCCATTTCGGGCATCCTCCATCCCCGCGATGGAAAGATCGCTTACGAGGGGGAAGACATTACGCACATGGCGACCTATGACATTCTGGCCAGGGGGATCGTCCATGTTCCTGAAGGCAGACAGCTGTTTCATGATATGACAGTGCTGGAAAATCTGGAACTAGGAGCGTTTTCCAAAGAAGCCAAGAAACAGTTTCGGCGAAGCCTGAGCAAAGTGTTCGTCATGTTCCCCCGATTGGAAGAACGTAAGTATCAAGCCGCTGGCACCCTCAGCGGTGGCGAGCAGCAGATGCTCGCTATAGGTCGAGGGTTGATGTCGGTTCCGAAGTGCATCATGTTCGACGAGCCTTCGCTGGGAATCGCGCCGAATCTCGTTGAGCAGATTCTGGCGGTGGTCCAACAGATCGCCCGTGAGGGTATTACCGTCATCTTAGTCGAACAGGAAGTAAAGAAGGCTCTGAAAATCAGCAATCATGGCTACGTGATCGAGAGCGGCAGGCTGGTAATGGGAGGGAAGAGTCAGGAGCTGCTGGCTAATCCCGAGTTTCAACGCGCATATCTCGGATTATGAGTATTGATCTATGGAAAGCAGTAGAGAGCAACATATCGCGGGCTAACAGGTACATGGCATTCAATAGAACCTTATCGTTTGATTCAAGGAGACAGTCATGATAACCAGGCAGAAAGCAATCTGTGTCCTAGTTGCTGTGGTGTTGAGTATCGCTATGCTCGGAGGTTGTAATTCCGGTGCAAACAAAAGTGCATCCGACAAGATCATTATTGGCGCGGTTTACCCCTTGACCGGTGCCGTGGCCTCGACCGGCCAGAACATCAAGAAAGGAATCGACCTGGCGGTCGAGGATATCAACGCCTCCGGTGGAGTCCTGGGAAAGAAGATTGAAATCGTCTACGGCGACACTCAGGGCGATCCGAAAATAGGCATGTCGGAAGCTGAAAGGCTGATGACCCAGAGCAATGTTCCAGTAATGCTAGGTGCCTATCAGAGTGGCGTCACTGAAGTGATTTCGCAGGTGGCGGAAAAGAACGCCACGCCTCTGCTTTCGGCCATTTCTACGGCCGACGTTTTGACTACTCGCGGCTACAAATACTTCTTCCGCATGGCCCCGACTAACATGATGTATCTGCGCGACATGGTGCAATACGTGGTGGATTGGAACGCGAAATCGCATTCGAATCTCAAGACTGTGGCGATTATCGCCGACAACACACTGCTTGGTCAGGAAACCGCCAAATGGGGCAAGTACTGGGCGGATAAACAGGGCCTAAGCGTAATCAAGGTGATTCTGTACTCGCGTGATGCGGCCGATCTCTCCTCAGAGGTCGTCACCCTAAAGTCTGCAAAGCCTGACGTTCTGATGGTCGATCCCTACGTCTCCGATGCCATCCTGCTTGTCAAGACCATGCACGAACAGGGATTCAAACCTAAGATCATGATCTCTAAGGCGACCGGCGTCATCGATCCCAACTTCATTAAGAACTTACACTCGCAGGCGGAGGGCATTACTACGGCGGTCGAGTGGAACAAGGGCATGTCCAAGGGCAAGGACATCAACCAGAAGTTCGAGGCGAAGTACGGCATCCCGATGAACGGCCATTCCGCTGAGGCTTACACTGCGGTCTGGGTGCTCAAGACCGCCATCGAACAGGCCGGCGAGCCTAATCGCGATAAGATTCGCGCTGCTCTTGCGAATCTCAAGATCGAAAAGAAATTCCCTAATGGCCCGGGGATCATGCTTCCCTATGACAAAATCTCTTTTGAGGCCATTGAACTTGCAGGACAGCAACATCTCAACTTGAACGTCAATGCCACTCTAGGCATCGCTCAAATCAAGAGCGATGAGTACAAAACAGTGTGGCCATTCTCAGTCGCTGAGGTTCAGCCAGTCGTTCCACTACCCTGGTAGAGAGAATGCGGCGGTCGCATCCGAAGCGCCGCCGCATTCTATTATTCTTCAGGGCGGAAAACTCTGCTGGAACGTTTAGGAGATCGCTGCCGCCTCATGTGTTCGTCAATGAGCGAAATCATCGGCTCGCATCCTCGGCGAGTTTCTCCCAGTAGCTCGACTGGATAGAGCATGAGACTTTGGATCTTTGGATCTAAGGGTTGGAGTTCGAGTCTCTTCGGGGATGCACCTGCTCGATGAGGTGGCAGCTGCGCCTCCGCAGCTTAGCGAACGGAAGTGTGCAGGGTTCCCGGCACGGCCAAATTAGTAAGTGTCGAATGCGTTATCCGCAAGAATCACAATTTGGAAGGCATGTCGATAACCCTCACCCTCTTTGAAGGAAAGGATTCGCTGTAACATGAAGGTTCCCCCCATCGCTTCCGAACGCTTGGCTGAATTTGCAACCGCCGTGTATGTAAGTGCCGGGATGCCTTCGCAGGACGCACGCCTCCTCGCCGACACTCTTGTGCAGGCAGATCTTTGGGGCCACCAATCTCACGGGGTGTTGCGCCTGGGTTGGTATTTAGCACGTCTGCACAGCGGCGTTATGCATGCGGTAAGCAAGCCGCAAGTGATTATGGATGGCGGCGCGATTGCTCTTATCGATGCCAGTGATGGCGTCGGACAAGTTGTATGCGCTAAGGCGGCACAGGAGGCCGTTTCGCGAGCCAAGGTGCATGGAATTGGGGCCGTCGGGGTGAGGAACTCAAACCATTTCGGTACTGCCATGTATTTCACCCGCATGGCCGCCAATGCCGGGTGTATCGGCTTTCTTTCGACCAATTCGAGTCCGGCAATTGCCCCCTGGGGCGGTCGCAAAAAGGCTCTCGGCAGTAATCCATGGTCGATTGCGGCACCCGCAGGGAAGCACGCACCCATGATGCTGGATATAGCGAATGCGCGCGTTGCTCGCGGCAAAGTCTATCTAGCCAAGCGCGAAGGTATGCCTATCCCACTGGGCTGGGCGCTCAATGCCGCAGGGGAACCCACTACCGATCCGGTCGAAGCAATCAATGGAGTCTTCCTGCCAATGGCCGAGCATAAGGGTTACGCGATAGCAGTGATGATGGATGTGCTGTCGGGAGTACTCACAGGGAGTGCGTTTAGCGGTGGTGTAAAAGGTCCTTATGTCGCCGACAGTCGCAGCGGTGCCGGCCATATGATGATCGCCCTCGACATTTCCAGGTTCATGCCGTTGGATGAGTTTAACGTGCGCATGGAGCGCTTGATCGCTGACCTGAAAGCGGTTCCGCTCGCCAAAGGATTCGATGCGATCTACTATCCAGGGGAGATCGAAGCCCAAAACGACGCCCTCAATCGGCGGGAGAGACTACATCTGCCGGAAGAGACAGTGGCCGAACTGCGCCGGGTCGCCGAAGGGTCGCGTTTGGACTGGCCCTTCTGATCTAGCTGCTGCACTGTTTGCATCCACTATGCGTGGAGTTGGCAATCAAACTCTTCGAGAGTGTCTAGAACTCTGCTAACGCCCGGTGGACAAGGTGGATGGCGATCGCCCCTTCGCCTACGGCTGAGGCCACACGTTTTACATTCCCGGAGCGAACATCGCCAACCGCAAACACCCCGGGAAGACTGGTCTCCAGCATCAGCGGAGGACGGGTAAGCGGCCAGGCGAACGGTGGAATCAGACCCGTGGAAGCATCAAGATCTCGCCCGGTAAGGATGAATCCCTTGTCGTCAAAAGCGACACAACCCCGGAGCCACTCGGTGCGCGGAGATGCGCCTGCCATGATGAACACATGGTGAATATCATGAGTTGAAGTTTCACCAGTCGCCTTATCGAGCCAACCAACCCGCTCCAGTTGTGTCTCACCTTGCAAAGCCACAATTTCCGTCTTGTAATGCAGCTCGATGACCGGATTATCAGTGATCCGTTGAATCAAGTACCGCGACATCGTCTCCGACAAACCGCCTGAGCGCACCAGCATATGTACCTTGCGGGCTGTCTGCGATAGAAACACAGCGGCTTGTCCGGCAGAATTGCCTCCACCCACGACAACCACATCTTCGTTCTCGCATAATTGCGACTCAATGTAAGTCGCGCCGTAATAGATTCCTTGACCCTCGAACTTCTTAAGGCTGGCGATCGGCGGCTTGTTGTATTGGGCTCCGGTGGAGACGACAATGGCACGCGCGGCCAATTTGTTGCCGTTGTCCAGAACCACCTCATAGGGCCGGCGGTTGCATTCCAACTGGACAACCTTGTGTGCCACCATCATCTTCGCCCCGAACTTCTGCGCTTGCGCGATGGCCCGCGCCGCCAGTTCCTCGCCAGAGATTCCGACGGGAAAGCCAAGGTAGTTCTCTATTTTGGAACTTGATCCCGCCTGCCCGCCGGGGGCGTCAGTTTCAATCACCAGCGCGTCCAGACCTTCCGATGCCGCGTAAACAGCCGCCGCGAGGCCGGAGGGCCCTGCGCCGACAATGATCAAATCGCGCACTTGGGCCTGATCGATACTCACGTTGAAGCCCAGGCAGTCCGCCAACTCCTGAATCGAGGGGTTCCGCAAGACAGTCACGCCGTTACAAATTACCACTGGCACTTCACCGGTTTTGACTTCAAAACGGTCGAGCAACTCCTGCGATGTCTTGTCGGTGTCCAGATCGATATAGGTGTAAGGGTGGGTATTTCGGCTAAGGAACTCGCGTATCCGCAGCGTATTGGCACAGTGGCGCGAACCCATCACGATGACGTTGCCCAACCCCCGGGCAATGAGCGCGATTCGCCGCAGGATGAACGCCCGCATGAAGATCTCGCCCAACTCGGCATCCCTGGCGACCAGCGAACGCAAGCCATCTGCACTGATCTCGAGAAACTCACCGGCTTCAGTAACCCGCCCGCGCACCAGGCAGCGCTGCCCGGAGATCATCGTGATCTCACCCGTGAATCCGCCGGGACCGTGCTTCGCTATCGGGCGTTCCGGCTGCATGATCTCCAGACTTCCGGGCTGCACAATCTCCATACTTCCGGAAAGCAGAACGAAGAAAGGGACCTGAGTATCGTCCGGTTGAAACAGGATTTCGCCCGGCTCAACCTTGCGTAACCTGCTACCGGGACGGAGACGGTCGATCTGCGCCCCCGTTAAGACTGGAAAGGCTTGTGTGTTGACGTCGAGCGCACTCGGTAAAGGCCAAGCAGACATGATTTATCCCCATCAGCTCGAATTGGTTGTGGGTGGTAGATGCAGTACGCAGCCACTCGGTTTCAGCGGGAAACAGAACCTCACTTCTCGTTTCCATCAATGCTGGCAGCGAAAGGCGGAGGGGCTTACCTTCGGCATTCGGTCGGCGAACTTCCAGCCATTGACTCTTCGATCTATGAGCCCAGCCCATACGGCTGCCGGCACTTAATTGTGATATCCGGCTACCTTAAACGATGCGTTACAAGGTTCGAAGGTCGCCTGATGTAGCGAAGTGATAGCTGGGCAGTACAATGTCTGCTCGGAGGGAGTGACGCATGGATACTGCTGAAGTTGTGATCGTCGGTGGCGGCATCGTGGGCTCCAGCATCGCTTATCACCTCACCCAGGCTGGGTGCAGGGATGTCCTGGTCATCGAACGCGAGACCCATCAGGGCAAGGGGTCGACCGGCAAGAGCATGGGAGGGGTGCGAGCGCAATTCGCCACTCCGGTCAACATCCGCATGTCCCTCTACTCTATCCCGTTTTATGCGGATTTCGAGGAACGTACCGGTTACGACTCAGGCTATCGAGCGCAAGGGTATCTGTTCCTGGCCACCAGCCAAAAGCACCTGGACTATTTGCAGACCAACCAGGAGCGGCAAAAGGCGCTGGGGTTGAAGAATGTCTGCATGCTGCCGCCTGCGGAGATCCAGCGTCTTTATCCCCTGCTTCGCAGTGACGACATTGTCGGCGGGAGTTTCTGTTCCAGCGATGGTTTTGTCGACCCTCACAGCGCCATGACCGGCTTCATGAAATCTGCCCGGGAGCATGGCGCTCGTCTGTGGCGGGAGACTGAAGTGACCGGCATCCGCGTTGAAAATGGACGCGTGGCCGACGTCGAGACTTCGCGTGGGCAGGTGACAACACGCGTCGTGGTGAATGCCGCTGGCGCATGGGCCTCGCAAGTCGCCGGGATGGCGAAGGTGGACGTGCCCGTTGAACCGCTACGCCGCATGCTAGTGCCCAGCGAACCTTTCGATCAGTATCCTCACACCGCCCCAATGACGATCGACATGTCCAGTGGCTTTCACTTCCGCCCTGAATCACTGGGGTTCCTGTTGGCATGGAACGACCCCGACGAGCGGCCCAGCTACAACACGGAGTTTGATCCCGCGTTCATCGAGAAGATTCTTGTGCAGGCTGCCAACCGTGTACCCGTGTTCGAAAAGCTACCGATCAACCCGAAGCGCGCCTGGGCGGGACTGTACGAAATGACACCGGATCATCATCCCATCCTGGGTCCGGTGCCCGATGTCGCTGGCCTGTTTTTGGCCAACGGCTTCAGCGGTCACGGCGTCATGCACGCGCCGGCAACCGGCAAAATCCTTTCAGACTTGATCCTGAAAGGTTCCACCGATTTGATTGATGCAGAACTGTTGAGCCTCCGCCGGTTTGCCGAGGGAAAGTTAATCGAGGAAACCGCGGTCTTGTAAACATTCGGCCCGTTTAGGAAACGGTTCATTTTCCGGGCTGCTTTTCCGGAAAACAAAACCCCAAGCCGAGGCTCAGGGTTTTGCGTGAGGGCCGTACACGGAAACAACGACTTCAAGCATATACCTTGTGTTGTCGCGGCGAAGTTACGAAAGTAACCGAAAGAGCTTTCGTCACGCTAACTCCGGAGCCGCAGGAGCGAAAACTCAGACTCAGTGCCATCGCGGCCAGCTAAGCTCGGGCCGCAACAACGGCTTCAGAATAGCGGTGCTTCAAGGGGACGTTGGGCTTAACGAAGAACCAGAAGATTGCTTACGGGTGCACAATCACCTTGATGGCGACGCTGTTCGGGTCAGCAAGCATTTCAAGAGCCCCGTTGACCCCCTCAAGGTTCACGTGATGCGTGATGGCTTTCCGCAAATCCTCTTTCCGCTTGACCAGAATTCTTATCGCGCGCTGGAAATCTTCCTTGATATAGACGTTGGTGCCCTTGAGGTCGATTTCATTTGCCTGCAGCGTATTCAGATCAACCGCAATTGGATCGGTAAAGAGCGCAATCACAATAATCGTCCCTCCGCGCTTCACCAGTCTTAGAGCCTGGTCGACTACGCTTGGAGAAGTGAAGGCCAGCAGGACGACATCAGCGCCGTCGGGGGCGAACGACTTAATCGTTTCTTCTACCGAGACCTCGTCTGCTTTGATCGGATACAGGCCCAGAGTTTTGGCGATTTGCAGCCGGAAGCGATTGAGATCGGTGCAGTAAACACGACCAGCACCTGCTTCCTGCGCGGCGACTCCTGCGAGCAGGCCGACGGTTCCGGTGCCTAAGACAGCGCACGTCGAGCCTTTTTTTATATTCGCTAACCGAACCGCGTGAGTGCCTACCGCCAAGGGCTCTGCCAGTACCCCTAATTCGTAATCCAACTCTTCCGGCAACTTATGCGCACGCTGCTCCGGGAGCACGAAGTATTCAGCAAATGTTCCAAGCCAGCCGCGAACGCCGGCGATGACTTTTTCCGGACAGAGATTGTAATTTCCGCTAAGGCAATACGAGCAACTGCCACACGACTTTATCGGTTCCACGGCTATCCTGTCCCCGACCTTCAACTCCTTCACCTTTGCACCGAGTTTGACAACTTCGCCGACAGCTTCGTGCCCCAAAATCATCGGTGGCTTGCGAAACGGATGCGACCCGTGAAATGCATGTAAATCCGATCCGCAGATTCCGGCGGCCTTCACTTTTACCAGCACGCTGTGTTCATCGAAGTCGGGGACCTCAAATTCCTTTACCACGACCTTGCTCAGATCTGACAAGTAGCCTGTCTTCATCTTCATGAACGCCAGCTCGTAGTCGTCACATTACATTCAGTGAGCTACTCGTAAAGCTGCCTGTCCCTCAGGCTCGAATGCTTCTTTTGGCAGCTCCATTATCTTCAAATAGCCGGCGGCATAACCTGCGATACTTTTTTCCATGTAGTCGGTCCGCAGCTTCTCGGACGGAGTATGAATCAACTGTTCCTGACCAGCCCCATAGCCGATCGCCGGCTTGCGATCTTCCGCTGCCACTTTGGATAAATCAGTACCGAAATACCAATAGCGATACCCTACCTCTTGACCCACCGCTTCCAGACCAGCCGCCATAGCCTGAACGAACGGATGTTCCCGGGGAGTTTTCCAGGCGTTCTTTTTGTTGGCGATCTTAACTGATTTGCCAGTGTAGAACTTCTGGACGACTTCAGCGATCTTCACTTCAGCTTTGAATTCCGGGTCTTCTATAGAAAGGCGGTCAATGATGTCCTGCAACCGCTGAATACAGCTTTCAGCGGTTTCGCCGGGCACAAAGCGGTAGTCAAAGTTCAGGTCGCAGCGTTCCGGAACAATGCACAGCTCACCGGGGCTCGCCTTAATAATGGTCAGTGCGATGCTGGACTTCCCGAGATCCGGATCCGAAGGAAAACTGTTGGGCAGTTCATTGGCAACCTTGTCAATAAACTTACTGGCTTTGTACACCGCATTGATTCCCAGCCATGGCGCGCTGCCATGACAGATTTTGCCGTGTACGCTGACCACCGGTTCCACCCGGCCGCGATGCCCTAAGGCGATATCCAAGGAACTTGGCTCACATGAAATTGCGGCATCATAGTCCAACTGTAATTTTTTGAACGTGTCGTCGATCAACTGGATAGTTCCGACCTGGTCGCCGGGCTCTTCGAGACAAACCGCCGTAACGATGTACTTGCCGTTCAGGGTCAAACCTTCATTGCGTAGTTGCAAGAGAAGCTTTCCGGCATAAATAACGCAGGCCAGAGCGCCTTTCAAATCCGCAACGCCTCTTCCATGAATAACCTCGGCACGTTCTTTCTTGCTGGCGTCTCGATTATCGATCTCCGCAACATCAACATCGGCACCATAGGGGTCATATCCGCCCCACAGAGACAGTTCACCCGGGGGCACATGATCCATGTGGCCGTTATAGACAATGGCCGGGCCGGGTCGGTTGCCATTGATAATGCCAACTACATTGCCCCAGTCATCACGAAACACCTGGTCATACCCAATGCTCTTCATTTCCGAGAGTAGAAGGTCTGCAACGCCTTTTTCACTTCCCCCCAAGGAGGGACAACGCACGAGGCGTCGGGCGAACTCAACGGCTTGTGGCCGCAGCTCATTTGCAAGCTGCACTACCTGCTGGTATCGCTCCACGTTTATCTCCCTATCAGCCGATAAGGCTTCGCCATTTTGCGATTTCTCGCCGGCCGCCATTTTGTGGCGGAGCAAATGAATATCGACCCACTGTGCTGCTCGACGACCCAAGCCCCGCCGTCTCTTTCCGCCCAATATCAACGAGTGCCCACTATAGTTGACGCCGTCGCTGGAGATGATTCCACGCCTTCTATGGCCAGGGTTTTCCGTGCGATGCCGGCCGGTGTCCTGGTAGCCAAGCTGACGACCACGAATACCGCCATGTTAACCACCAAGGCGACGAACCCGGCGTTGAGATGAAGACTGCCAACGGTCAACGGATCAAGCTTGTTCAGCATGAGATAAAAGACCAGGAACTCGCCTACGATCAGGCCGGCAAAAGAGGCTAGCTTGGTGCTCGATTTCCAGAACAAGCCTAAGACGATCATGGGAAAGAACTGAGTCACGCCGGAGTATCCGGTGAGCAGCAGGTTGACAAGCATGTTGGGGAGAAAGATGGCCAGCGCCAGTGCGGTACCTGTCAAAACAAGAACAACGACTTTGGCAAGCTTGGCTTGAAGTTGGGGGGTAGTTTCTCTGCCCAGCGTCCGGCAAAAGATGTTGCGCGTGAAAATCATCGATGTGGACAAGATGAGATCAGCAGCCGGAATCATGCAGGCCAGAGCGCCGGCGCCACCCACGAGACCCAGAGCCCACCCGGGAAGCAATTGACGGACGATGCTCATGAAAGCCATGTCAGGCGTTTTCAGAGCCGGAACAATGACGAGCAAAGCGGTAAACCCGACCAGCATCGGGAAGAGCATGCAAATCTGATACAGGGGCAAGTACACGGCATTATGCCGTAGTACGTCGGGATCCTTGGCACTAAAACTATTCGACGTAAGATGGGGCCACATATAAAAGCCCAAGCTCGTCAGCACGAGGGTGGACATCATCCAGCTTACATCGAGATTCTTGGTGCCACCCGGGGCAATCAGAAATCCTGGCTTCGCGGCGTCCAACGCAGCAAACATGCTACCAACACTGCCGAAGTAATGGATAGGCAAATAGATGCCGAAAAATGCTACCGCTACAATCATAACTACATCTTTTATGACGGCGGTGGCCGCAACGCCTTTGAGACCGCTCAAATATACAAAAGTGGCAACCATGGCAAAGGCTATGAGCATGGCCGGTACCCTCGTTACCAGTCCATAGGAGCAGGTTTCGATAATCAGGCCCAGGCCGGTGAGCTGAAGCTGTAGATAGGGCAAGAGGAAGGCTACGCCAACACAAGCGGTAAGAATACCCAGCGAACGGCTCTCATAGAGATGCTCCACCAGATCGGGCTGAGTCATCAATCCGTGGCGGCGGCCCATGGGAGACATAGTTGGCAGTACGTAATAGCCGACCACGTAGGCCAACGAACAATAGCCCAGGATATAAAAGGTAGGACCGCCTCGGGCATAGGCCCATCCACTGCCGCCGAGAAAAGCGAAGGCCGTATAGATTTCACCCGCCAGAATGAACCAGTTCAGCCAGCGGCCGAAGTTACGGCCACCTACCGCCCACTGTTCCAGCGTCATCTTCTGTTTTATGCCGGGGATCATGCCAACGACCGTGGCCCCGATCACAAAGAGAAGGATTATCCCAATGGCAACTACCTGGTTCGTCATTCCTTCCACCCGCCTTTCGTTATCTAGAGTGCCGGTTATGCTTCGTGTCGATGCTGTAGAGTCCCCAAATACAGACAAAGGTTACGGGAATACCGGCAACCAACCAAAAGGCCAAGAAGGGAAGGCCGCAAACGATTGGTCTGACTCTGTTGACAAAGGGTATCATCCCTATGATCCATACGAATGGAGCCAGGGTTAACAAGACTTTAATTGGGTTCATGATTTCACCTTACGCTCCGAGGTTTCCTTTTCAATCCGAAAAAGCAGTTATCGTACCTCATCCGGAGTCATCTTGAACTGACCTCCGTCTGCCCGTCGTATTCAACTCCAAACCATTCGCTAGGGCATCAGGGCGATGCCTCCGTTTGATTGCTGAGTCAGGGATTCCAACGAGATTAACGCCGGCAATAGAACTTGTCAATTCAGACTTTTGGAGACCAGGATGGTGCATCTCAGTCGTCGCCACGCCAATAACACGGCGGCTATAAGACGGCTCGAAAGTTCGGATTATGGTAGGCACGCAATGAGGAGCGTCGTGAGTAAAAATGTATGGCCAAACATCCTGGGAGTTAGAGATAAGGTGTCGGGACGGCACAACGGCGTCGAAGAAATAGGTTGTCTTTCCAAGCGGGAGGGCAGCATAATCGCTAATAGCTAGACAAAATGGAGTCTTGGATAAACTAAAGAAATAGCGCCGGGTGCAGAGTGCCTTGGCCCGCAAGGAGCTTCAAGCGCACTCCTGTTCACTTGTTCATGGGGGTTCCGAGAGATGACTGCTTTCAGAGAGATACGACGAAAAGAGAGGGCGCTTACCGAAGATCAGGCCCGGGAGATTATGGCACGAGCGGACCATGGCGTGCTGGCCACCCTGGGAGATGATAAGTGGCCTTACGCCGTCCCCGTGAACCACGTACTGTCCGGGGACGTGATCTATATTCACTGCGCCATTGAGGGACACAAACTGGAGAACATTGCCCATGAAGAGCGGGTTTCCTTCTGCGCCGTGGCGGGCGCCACGGTGTTGCCGGCCAAGCTGACCACCCTTTATGAGAGCGCCGTTGTGTTCGGCCGGGCGGCTCTGGTAACGGATTCCAAGGAGAAACTTCGGGCTCTAGAACTTCTGGCGGTCCGTTTCTGCGGGGCGCTGACGCCCGAGACGGAAAAGGCGATCGCCAATTCCTTCTCCCGAACAGCCGTGGTGCGTATCCGGCTTGAACGAATCACCGGCAAGGCTCATCATTCCGACTAAGTTCCCACTCGAAGCTTCGAAACCCTTCCCTATCGTTGAGCGTTAGCGCGATTTCTTCTTCTCCGCCGCGCAGCGCTGGTCTGAAAAATGTCATACCGCGAACAGGCACTTGGCTTTATGAATGGCTTCGTAAATCTGCTCGAAGGAATCAATGGCATACAGGACAGGTTGCAGGTCGTCCACTTTTACAGGGGTATCAAGGACTTCGTCGAGATCGAATTCACGAATCTTGCAGCCACCTGCAACGATGTTCGCGCTCTCCTTCTGCGAGGAAATTACGCCGCTGCCGTAAAGCTTAATGTGTTCTCCCTGTCGAATAAGGCCGAACTCAACCGTGTACCAGAAGAGACGGCCAAGTCGCTCCTGATCGGCATCCTTGACGATCTTGCACGCAACCTGCGCAAAGGCTTGAAGATAGTCTGCAAAAACCTTGTGCGCGTGCATGGGAACATGCCCAAATACATCGTGAAAAATATCGGGCGCTGGTGTGTAATCAAGCGAATTGGGTTTGCGTATGTAAGTTGTGGTGGGGAAAATTCTCGCCGCTAGCAGATCGAAAAACGTACGTCCCGGAAGAAAACCGCTCACGGGCAACAGCATCCAACGGGTCCGCGTTTCTAGTATCGCATTCAACTGCTCAATGCGCGGCATGCGAGCACGCTTAATGCCGAGCACCTGAAGCCCTTCGAGATACTCGTTGCATGCAAGTTCGCGGAGTTGCTGCATGCGCAGCTCGTAAAGGTATTTCCAAGTACCATGCTCGACTTCGGTATACTTTCCGTAGTCTTGAATTACAACGTATCGATCTGCAGCCTCGGGCAATATCGTCTGGTCTGGCATGTCAGCTCCTAACCCTGCACCCCGACCGGGTCGAACTGATTGGCGTTACAGATACTTCGATGCTTCGACTGCCCATGACGAGGGCAGAAATAGTTCCGAGTTCTTTCGGCTCTGAATCGATTTCCGGCTACCGCAGCCCCGGCAATCCACCCGGACAGAGTGGCAAATGGCCGCGTCGCCATCCTACCGCCCGCTTTTACGCACAATTTATGCACGTTTTATTTCATCTTTACGGGCCTCAGTATCCAATGGAATGGTAGCGAAGTTGTCGCTCCGAGGCTTTCCGCGGGCAGCCTTGTGTTCCGCCACAGCAATTACAAAGTGTGCTGCAAGATGGGATTGACAGACAGAAAGCGCAATATTCTGGTCGTTGATGATGAACCGCAGATCACGCGGGTGCTGATGACCACGCTGACAAGCCACGGATACGCCATTCGCCTTGCAGCCGATGGCGATGAGGCACTCCAGGTTATGAAAGACTGGCCGCCCGACCTATTGATAACGGATCTCTCCATGCCGAACATGGACGGACTGCAACTGTGCCGCAGCGTGAGAACCACATCGACGGTTCCGATTATCGTCCTTTCTGTAAGAGGTGAGGACCAAACAAAAGTCGAGGCGCTCGACGCCGGCGCCGACGACTATGTGACCAAGCCCTTCGGCATTAACGAATTAATCGCGCGGATACGGGCGGCGCTGCGGCGTGCCTCACCTGCGCAGAGCGAACCGGCAAGTGTGATCGAGATCGGCGACTTCCATATCAATACAGAGCGCCGCATAGTCATGGTCAAATCGCGCGAAGTTCATCTCACTCCCAAAGAATTCGACCTGCTGGTCTATTTTGCGCAACGTGCCGGCAGGGTCATCACGCATCACGCCCTGCTTTCCGCTCTCTGGAGCGAGAGCGGCAACGAGCAACTTGATTCTCTGCGCGTATTCGTGGGCCATCTGCGCAAAAAGATAGAGGCGGAAGGGCCGGCCCGCTATATCCGCACCGAGCATTGGGTCGGCTACAGATTTGAACCCGGCGATTAGTTCGGACCGGTTCGCGAAAAGACATGTTCACTGAAGCCCGACTCCCGGAACACGTACTTCCCAAATGGGCCGTTTACGTACTTTTTATGGACTTTTTAGGCGGGCTTTATAGCCGCAGGAATCCAATCAAAGTGGGTGAACTGAGTGGGGATGGCCAGGTGCCGGGCGGCTTTTCCGGAGAAGAAGAATAAGGCCATTCGCTCCGTTCTTTAGGTGACTGGAGCAAACGCAACTCTCCAGGAGGATAAACAATGCAGGATCTTGTGTTCATCGCCATTACGATTGCGTTCTTCGCGCTCTCGTTAGGGTACGTCCACTTCTGTGATCGAGTGAAGTGAGGTAGCGCCATGCACTTTGAATCGTTTGTCATGCTCGTCGTCAGTATCTTGATGGGGATTTATCTGCTGTACGCGCTGTTGCGCCCGGAGAAATTCTGATGACTGCCAATGGGTGGTTGCAGATCGCGTTTTTCACTCTTTTGGTTCTCGCCGTCACCAAACCGCTCGGCGTTTTCATGACGCGGGTGTTCAACCGCGAGCGCACGTTCATGGACCCGGTACTGCGGCCAATCGAGCGTGCGATTTATCGCGTCACGTGCGTCGACGAGAATCACGAGATGCGCTGGACGGAATACGCCGTGTCGGTGCTATTGTTCAGCGCAGTTTCCATGGTGGTGCTCTATCTCATCATGCGGTTGCAGGCGCACCTGCCCTTCAACCCGCAGAAGCTGGGATCGGTGGCGAAGGACTTGTCGTTCAACACGGCGGCCTCGTTCACGACCAATACGAACTGGCAGGCCTACACGCCGGAAACCACGATGAGCTATCTGTCGCAGATGGCCGGTTTGGCGTATCACAACTTTATCTCGGCGGCCACTGGTGTCGCGTTGGCGATTGCTTTCATCCGTGGCATTGCGCGCCGGGAGATGCAGACCATCGGCAACTTCTGGGTCGACCTGGTTCGCTGCTGCCTTTGGGTGTTGCTGCCAATTTCTATCGTGGGCGCGCTGCTGCTGGTATCACAAGGCGTTCCGCAGAACCTGAAGCCCTACGACACGGTGAAGCTACTGGAACCGCAGCAGGTGCAGAAGGTCAGTCAGGATGGCAAGCCCGTCGTAGACGCCGCCGGCAAACCGGTGATGGACACCGTCACCGATCAGGTGATCGCCCAAGGTCCGGTCGCCTCGCAAGAAATCATCAAGGAATTCGGCAC
This sequence comes from Candidatus Korobacteraceae bacterium, assembly GCA_049519595.1. Classification (GTDB taxonomy): domain Bacteria; phylum Acidobacteriota; class Terriglobia; order Terriglobales; family Acidobacteriaceae; genus CAWBRT01. The sequence goes on from JBEKQP010000043.1 coordinate 21,649, forward strand.
CAATGGCGGTGGATTCTTCAACGCCAACAGCTCGCATCCCTACGAGAATCCGACACCTTTATCCAACCTGATCGAGATGTTTTCCATATTCGCGATCGGCGCCGGCCTGACGTACACGCTGGGGCGAATGGTTGGCTCGCAACGCCATGGCTGGGCCGTGTGGGCCGCGATGGCCATTCTGTTTCTCGGAGGCGTGTGCACAGCCTACTGGGCGGAGTCCCATAGCAATCCGCTGCTGCCCGGGGCTGATTACCGCGCCAGTGCGCTCCAGTCCGGCGGCAACATGGAGGGCAAAGAGGTCCGCTTCGGCGTCGCCAATTCCGCACTCTGGGCGACGGTGACCACCGACACGAGTTGCGGCGCCGTCAACAGCATGCACGACTCATTCACTCCACTCGGCGGCATGGTGCCGCTGGCCAACATGATGCTCAGCGAGGTGGTCTTCGGCGGTGTCGGCTCCGGAATGTACGGGATGATTATCTTCATCATTCTGGCGGTCTTTATTGCCGGTCTCATGGTGGGCAGAACGCCGGAGTATATGGGGAAGAAGATCGAGGCTTACGACGTCAAGATGGCGATGCTCGTAGCGCTTATCTTCCCGTTCATCATCCTGACATTCACCAGCATCTCGGTGCTGCACCCATTTGGCACCTCGGGTATTAGCAATCCGGGGCCGCACGGATTCTCCGAGATCCTGTATGCGTATACCGAAGGCGCTGCCAATAATGGCTCCGCATTCGCCGGACTTAGTGCCAACACACTCTGGTACAACGTCACGATCGGTTTGACAATGCTGCTTGGGCGTTTCTGGATGAAGATCCCGATGCTGGCGATTGCCGGCAACCTGGTGCGCAAGAAGTCGGTGCCACCCTCGCTTGGAACTTTCCCGGTCACGACGCCGTTATTCACCATGCTGCTGGTTGGCGTGGTTGTAATTGTCGGCGCCCTGACCTTTTTCCCGGCACTTAGCCTGGGACCGATTCTTGAGCACCTGCTTATGGGCGCAGGTAAGACGTTCTGAGGATTGCTATGGCAACAAGACCGAAAATTCCAGTAGTTTCGCAGCTACCGCCGAGCTTGTCGGGGTATCCAAAATCCAAGGCAAAGAAAGTTTGGGAGTGGAAGATTGTCCGCCGCGCGGTGGTGGATTCTTTCATCAAGCTGAACCCGCGCAAGATGATGGGCAACCCCGTCATGTTCGTCGTGGAGGTCGGCAGTGTCATCACCACGCTGCTCCTGTTCCGCGGCAAAGACGCTTCGTTTGGGTTCAACCTGCAGATCACGCTGTGGCTGTGGTTCACCGTGCTGTTCGCTAATTTCGCGGAGGCGATGGCCGAGGGGCGCGGCAAGGCGCAGGCTGACACTTTGCGCAAGGCGCGTGCCGAAACCATTGCGAACCGGGTGCTCCAGAACGGGCAGGTCGAACAGGTACCGAGTTCCCAGTTGCGCGCCAATGATCTCGTATCCTGCTCGGCAGGCGACTTCATTCCGTCCGACGGAGAGATCATCGAAGGCGTGGCTTCGGTCGACGAGTCGGCAATCACCGGCGAGTCCGCACCCGTGATTCGAGAGGCGGGCGGTGACCGTTCGGCTGTGACCGGCGGGACCCGTGTGTTGTCGGACCAGATTCGGGTGAAAATCACCTCGAATCCGGGCGAAACTTTTCTCGATCGCATGATCGCCCTGGTCGAAGGCGCCGAGCGGCAGAAGACGCCGAACGAGATCGCACTGAACATTCTGCTTGCGGGATTGACGATTATCTTCCTGCTCGCGGTTGTGAGCTTGCAGCCATTTGCTATCTACTCCGGTTCGCCGCAGACCGTCTTTGTGCTGGTCTCGCTGCTGGTCTGCCTGATTCCGACGACGATCGGCGGCCTGTTGTCGGCGATTGGCATAGCGGGCATGGACCGGCTGATTCAGCACAATGTGCTGGCGATGTCCGGACGCGCCGTGGAAGCGGCAGGCGATGTAAACACATTGTTGCTGGACAAGACCGGAACCATTACGCTTGGCAATCGCCAGGCATCGCAGTTCATCGCTGCGCCCGGCGTTACGCAACAGGAGCTCGCCGACGCCGCCCAGCTTTCGTCCTTGGCCGACGAAACTCCTGAAGGCCGTTCGATCGTTGTGCTGGCCAAAGAGAAGTACGGGTTGCGGGGACGCGAGCTCTCCGAACATGAGACTCACTTCATTCCCTTCAGCGCCACAACTCGCATGTCGGGCGTAAACCTCAACGGTTTCGAGATTCGCAAAGGAGCCGTCGATGCGATCACCAATTACGTAAAGCAGAACGGCTGCGAGTTCCCCGTGCAAGTACAGGCCACGGTCGAGACAATAGCCCGCTCCGGCGGAACACCTCTGGTGGTCGCCGAGCGGACACGAGGCGCGCTTGGGGTAATCGAGCTGAAGGACATCGTCAAGGGCGGCATGCGCGAGCGCTTCGATCAACTCCGCGCGATGGGCATTCGCACCGTAATGATTACCGGCGACAATCCCCTGACCGCTGCCGCCATCGCGCAGGAAGCCGGGGTCGATGACTTCCTGGCACAGGCAACGCCGAAGGACAAGATGGACCTCATCAAGCGCGAGCAGGCAGAGGGCAAGCTGGTCGCCATGACCGGCGACGGCACCAACGACGCTCCTGCGCTGGCGCAGGCCGATGTAGGCGT